>NZ_FWZT01000027.1 GCF_900177345.1 Pseudobacteriovorax antillogorgiicola | reverse complement strand
CAGGCGGACCATAAGAATCTGTACACGACGTTCTTGCTGTTGAAACGTGTTTTGGAAAGTTCTCCAGAATTTGCTGATATAGCTCAAGCATTTATAGCATATGTAACAGCCGTGACTCGGGCGGAGGAAAGAGATCCTTCGATAAAAGTGAAAAGTTTGGATGAGGTTGAAATCATGCTTTCTAAAAAAATTGATAATTGGATTGCTGAGGGTGAAGCTAAGGGCAAGATAGAAGGCAAGATAGAGGGCAGAAAAGAGGCCCAACTAGCGATAGCATTGGCACTTCTTCAGAAAGGTCTTGATAAGGCCGTGATTGCTGAGGCCACTGAACTATCGCTAGAAGAAATCGAAGGCCTCACCAAGAATGTTTGAATCTAGAGGATGTATTTGGTCCTAATGTGACCTGTTTGCTAATATAGTTCCTATGACCCAGCTCCTTCTTGATGAAAAACGTGTACCCGTGAGCGATGACGACATCAGCTCGGATAATCTTGTGGCCCCGATATTTGCCTTGGAGCAGGCGGACCATAAGAATCTGTACACGACGTTTTTGCTGTTGAAACGTGTTTTGGAAAGTTCTCCAGAATTCGCAGATATAGCTCAAGCATTTATCGCGTATGTAACAGCCGTGACTCGGGCGGAGGAAAGAGATCCTTCGATTAAAGTGAAAAGTTTGGATGAGGTTGAAATCATGCTTTCTAAAAAAATTGATAATTGGATTGCAGAGGGTGAAGCCAGAGGAGAAGCCAGAGGCGAGGCTAAAGGAAAGGAAAAAGGCAAGATAGAGGGCAAGGTAGAGGGCAGAAAAGAGGCCCAACTAGCGATAGCACTGGCACTTCTTCAGAAAGGTCTTGATAAGGCCGTGATTGCTGAGGCCACTGAACTATCGCTAGAAGAAATCGAAGGCCTCACCAAGAATGTTTGAATCTAGAGGATGTCTTTGACCCTTAAGGAATCTCTTTGCTAATCTCACCTCATGGGCCGAGCTAGACAAGACATCGTGAAACCTTCATCCTTACTCCACGTGATATTCAGGTATCACATATCCATTCCTCAGAAATGGAAAAACTCGTCTATCAAATTCTTCTGAAGTACCGTGTTACGCTTGTTCTTAGAGGTTAGTGGAGTGGAGCTTTCAAGATTGAACTGAAGCATGGCGAAGATATTTTACAGGGAATGAGCTTCCGTTAAGGTAAGGAGCCTGCATCGAGTTGACCTTCATCACTTTTTCCCCAGCAAAGTGTTTTATTGTTTGAAGTATGGGCACAGCTATGGCTATCCCCTGAGCCGATGGCCAGAAAGTTGTAGTTGAGGTAATCTGCGGGCAAGGTGGTTTGCCCCTGGTCGTTATTGCCCCAGCAATATAAATCAGAGCTTCGGTCGATAGCACAAACGTGGTTTTTACCAGAGCTGACACTGCTGAAGGACTTGGTGATAACAGTTCGGTCAACGATGATAGCTCCCCAACAATGGAGGTCACCATCTGTCTCGATCGCACAAGTATGATCTCCTCCTGCGCTAACCGTAGCAAAAGACTTGCTTCGTACACTTGATGGAATCGTTGTTTGCGAAAATTGATCGTCGCCCCAGCAGCTAAGTTCCTGATCTGAGTCGATCGCACAACTATGCCTTTCCCCAGCAGAAATAAATAGGATCGGTACATTGACCAGCAGGCTGGGGACATCACTTTGGTCAAATTCGTTGCTTCCCCAGCAGTATAGGAAGCTGTCGCTGTCGATCATACATGCGTGAGAGTCTCCAGCTGCAATGCGCGTTACTGATTTTGGGGCAAGCTCCGTGGGTAGGCTTAGATCCGCGTCGTCTCGCTCCGACCAACACTCGGCCTGATCGCTTTGATCGATATAGCAAATAAAGTCTCGGCCCATAGCGAGGGACTTTGGGTCTTCTGACCTTAGGGATGAGAACGTTTGTTTACCCCAGCATCGAATATCGAAATCTTCGTAAAGATAGCAGCTGCTATCGCCTCCGCTAAAAAGCTGGTAAGTCTCGTTGCTCGGCTCAATCTCGACCACTACTTGTTGGTTATTGTCATCTGGGAAGATTCTAGAATTGCTCAATGAGCAACCGTAAATTTTCAGTAATACTAGAAAAGATAGAAGTTTCACTGATACCTCGGCCTAAGCTTTCACCTGACTCAGTTAGTGTACTATATCGGACAAGAGGCATAACTTATCAATATCGACAATTCTTCTTAGCTTATCCCGAGGATCCAAGGTCTCGTGTCTTGGCCTTGTCTCATGACTCCGCTATAATATCCCTATCGACGACAACTCAATCAGGTGCGACTCCATGGACGACAAGAAGATTCTGCAAAAGGCCATTAAGCGAGCGATATTAAAAATAAAAAATGGTAGTGCCTCCTCAGAAGAGATCTCGGCAGAGTTTGCTACCGCTATTGAAAAGTACTTTGAACACAAAGTTAGCAACGAGAAGCAAGCCAGCTAAGGCTAGGGTGACCTAGTCTATTTCACCCATGATTCTACCTGCCTAATTGCCTAGTAGATGACAAGCTCCAAATTTGATAACGTGCCTCGTCATTATTCATGGCTTTGGTGAAGTACGGTGTAAATCCGTCGCTGTCCCGCAACTGTGAGCCCGTTAGGGTGAGCCAGATCCCAAAGTCAGGTGAAATAAGCCCGAGGAGGTATCTTATTGTGTTGAGACATTCCCCGGACAATTGAATATCATTGATTTGCAAGGAGGCTTGCCATGGCTCGTGTTGTCAGCACTCAATCCCAAAGTGTGTCCACTCAAGTACTTTTAGCCACAATCTGTTTCGCAATGGGTTTAGCAATCATGCTGGCGGTTGGATTTTCGGCGCCCATCGAGGCTCATAATGCAGCTCATGACACACGGCATGCAGCAGCGTTCCCTTGTCACTAGGAGATTCTAAGTGTCTAAAATTTTTATCGTGGCTTTTCTTTCTGGCATTATGGGTGGGAGCCTATATAGTCTTGTCCAGAATTATCGAGTAGTGCCTTTAATCGCCCAAGCTGAATTGTTCGAAGGCGGTGACATTGTCTCCTACGATGATCCTGATACTGTTGAAGGTCACGTAGCTCACCAGCATCTATTGAACCCCGACGGTGTGGAAGAGGGTGCCAATCACCATGATCCCTCTGAATGGAAGCCCAGCCAAGGGGCTCAAAGGCTATTTTTTACTTGGGTCTCGAATGTCGTTCTTGCAACTGCCTGGTCTTTTTTATTATGTGGCATTTTCTTGTTTATTCCTAAACTTTCTATGAGGGTAGGAATGTTATGGGGGCTCCTTGGATATCTTGCATTTTTCGTGGCTCCTGCTATCGGTCTTCCTCCTGAGCTTCCAGGTATGCTGGCAGCTGATCTTGAAGATCGCCAGCTTTGGTGGTTACTGACAGCTGCATCGAGCTTCTCAGGAATGATCTGCTTGTACTTTGGCAAACACTGGACGATTCGCTTTTCCATGGTAGGTTTTCTCATCTTGCCGCATGTTTTTGGGGCTCCACATCCCCGAGTTCAGGGGGGGACGGCTCCTGAAACTCTTTGGAAGAATTATGTTGCAGCTACCTACGGGGCGAATTTGATTCTATGGCTTAGCCTTGGTTTGATAGTGGCCTTCCTTTTTCGGAAAGTAGCGAGTGAAGGCGTCTGGTCCTATGCTAGAGACTAAGTTCCAAGCGCTCGGGCATGTGATCATTTGCCAAGGGTGCTGCTGTGGTCAAGTCAAAGATGGAAACCCAGAGGTGCCACTAACCTATCTGAGGAAGGAATGGATCAAGCATCGTCTATTCCGTTGGTTTCACCTGAGTATTTCGGAGTGTCTTGGTCCCTGCGATCTGCCTAATGTGATTTCCATAACGACAAATAATCAAAATTGGTACTTTGGAAAGCTTCAGGTCCATGACTACCATCTTCTGGTGTCTTGGCTAGTATCATGTAAGAAAACTGGGCAGTTAAAACCTCTACCTTCGTCTCTTATGGAGCTAAGTATGAAGCGCTTTCGTTCCCTAGACTAGGGTTGATGGAACTCAAGGCTGTCCCCATCGGGCTTTGCCAGGCAATTCAGAGATCGAACCGAGCTCAATCGGTATATATTTGAAATTATTCTATTTTTTTGGGGGGAGGCCTTAACAAGCGACTTAGACCGTGGGGTCAGCTAGATCCACCTAAAAGTAGTTTTATTATGCCTCTAAAGGCTCCGAAGACAGGATCGAGGAGTACTTAGGGGAAATATTATGTCCAAAAAACCCATGACACGCCGGGATGTTGTGAAATCGGGCTCGCAGGGGATTATGGCTTTAGCTGTGGCCAAGAGCAGTCCAATGGCATTTGCCAAGCGAACTACGACACTTCGTATCCTTGGGACTCATGTCACCCTTCAAGAAGAAATACGCCACCGGGCGATGACAGAGCTTGGTATCAACCTTGTCTTCGAGCCTATGGGTAGCGCTGCAGTCTTACAAAAAGCCTCTGCCTATCCTGAATCGTTCGATCTTTACGAACAGTGGTCTGATAGTATCAATATTCTATGGCAGGCGAAGGCGATTCAATCGATTGACCGGGAGAGGATTCAGTACTGGCCAGAAATTAATCCTCTCGCTAAGGAGGGACGCATCGCACCAGATGCAAAACTTGGTAAGGGCGATGCTCCCTACAAGCTTCTTTATGTGCAGCCTGACCGCTCTTTAAGTTCGGTGGAAAGCAATAGTATCAGTTTTTTGCCATACGTTCACAATGTTGACTCCTTTGGATATAACACGAATTATATTCCTCAGGGAATTCCCTATCAAACTGAAAGTTGGTCCTGGCTCCTTGATCCTAGCTATCGTGGAAAAGTGGGTCTTGTTAACGCTCCCACTATTGGCATCTTCGATGCTGCTCTGGCTGCTCAAGCTCGAGGCTTGGTTCAATTCAAAGATATAGGTAATATGACAGTCAAAGAGATCGATCAGCTTTTCGAGATTCTAATTGAGTATAAGAGGCAAGGTCATTTTGCAGGCTTTTGGAACTCTGTGCCAGAATCTGTAAATTTTATGACCCAAAAAAGAGTCTATATTGAAAGCATGTTTTCTCCTGGCGTATCTGCAGCTAATGGGCGCGGAGTTCCGGTAACCTATGCGGCTCCCAAAGAGGGTTTTAGAGCCTGGCATGGTGTGATGTGTCTATCGTCTCGCACCGAAGGCTACGAGAAAGATGCAGCCTACGAATACATGAATTGGTGGTTGTCCGGTTGGCCCGGAGCTTTTATTGCTCGTCAAGGATACTATATATCCAACCCTGATCGATCAGAAGAATTGCTACCAAAGAATGAGTGGGCCTACTGGTATCATGGTGACGTCGCCACAGAAGACTTCAAAGGAACTGATGGTCGTATCTCAGTAAAGAAAGGTAGTATTCGTGATGGTGGTAGTTATATAAAGCGATTTAGCAATATAGCAGTTTGGAATACCGTGATGAATAACTACGATTATAGCCTTGATAAGTGGTATGAATTTCTAAGTTCGTAAGTTTGAAAATCGATGCTCAAAGAAGTGACAAAACATTTTAGTAACCTTCCTATTGGGATCAAGATTGGTCTTGGTCTTGTTCTGGTGTTTGTTGTATTCGGCATACAGGCCTTTTCCAGTTATAACTCAATCCGAACGACTTCAAATGCATTTAAAGAATTTGAAACTCTCTCACGAAACACAGTATCAGTGCTCGTGATCGACAAAAATATATCTGAAATCCAAAAAACGGCCTTAGCCTATGGCCAAACAGGTAGCTCATCAATCATTCAAAAGATGAATGAAACACACGAAATGATTTCGAAAAGATTATCGGATGTGCTTGAAAAGACCAGCGACCAAGATCGTCGCCAGCTTCTCGAACATATGATTGTCTTGTTAAATAGCTACGGCAACAACATCAAGGCTTTGAAGAGGAGCTATGAGTATCGTAGCAATATGATTGAAAACGAGATTCCAAAAAGCCTTGAGGAGGGCATGCTCTCTATAGAACAACTTAGCAATAGCTTGTCGAATAGGCCATCACCTCCAAATCATAGGATACTTGCTAATGAACTACGCCTAGCTTGGCTAGAAATAGAAATCGCGACGTATCACTTTATCAATGAACGCAAGTATGAAGAGCGAAAGAAAGTAAAGCAATTAGTACCCAAGATGAAGGACATGATATCGCGCTTAAAGCTAAAATCTCTTGATCGACAGGAGCTTTCTGAACTGGAAAAAATAGGAGCAACCATTGATCAATTCATTGGTGTATTCGATCGTGCTGTTCAATCAAATCGATTGTATCTATCGTTACTAAATGTAGTTATGGCGGGTCAGGCTCACGAGTTTGCTCAACTAGTTGAGCGATTGAGGTATGAAACCATTGCTCAACTAGAAGATATTGCGAGTAAGGGAGATGAGCGTGTTACAGAAAGTCGGCAGGTTCTTCTTGCGAGCTTACTCATATCCCTTTTGTTACTCGGGATGATTGCCTACTACTACGAGGTGAGTATCTCTAGGGCAATCAATGCTATAGTCGGCACCTTTCGAAGGCTTCTGGAAGGTGATTTTGAAGCTCTTGTTCCAGGAGCCGAGCGGCAGGACGAGATCGGCCAACTTGCAAGAGCCGCAAGTGCTTACATGGAAATGAGCAAGAAGTTTGAGGACGCGAAGGTAAAGGCAGAGGAGTCGGAAAAGCTAAAATCAGAGTTTTTGGCCAATATGAGCCACGAGATACGCACTCCATTGAATGGTATTCTGGGGATGGTTTCCCTACTTCAGGATTCGGAAGTGAGCGACAAGCAAAAGCATATGCTCGACACTATCGATACCTGTGGCGATAACTTACTCTGCCTACTCAACGATATTTTAGATCTTAGCAAGATAGAGGCAGGGCAAGTAGATTTTGAGCAGCGATCGTTCAATTTACAAGATCTACTCAAGCGATTGGAAGGGCTCTTTTCGAACTTAGCTGATCGTAAGGGGCTAAAACTCACCTGTGAATTTAAATCACCTGATGGATTGGAGTTTGTTATTGGTGATGAAGTTCGTTTGCAACAAGTTCTATCAAATTTATTGAGCAATGCTATCAAGTTCACCGATAGTGGTGAAGTAAAGGTGGTCATTGAATCTAGAAAGTTGGATCGTGAAAGCTATATGCTCGATTTCAAGGTGAGTGACACGGGCATCGGTATTGACACCAAAAGCCGAGAGGCTCTGTTTGAGGCATTTTCTCAGGCAGACTCTTCAATCACTAGACGCTACGGAGGTACTGGTCTTGGCTTAACTATATGCTCTAAAATTGTATTTCTCCTGGGGGGTGTTATTCAGGTTGAAAGCCAACTAGGCCGGGGGTCTTGTTTCTCGTTTTCGATTCGTCTTTCTAGAGGAGAGGCCTTATCACACAATGCCAAGAAAGTGGTTGACTACGAGTTCCAACGAAATCTTACGGTTCTAATAGTAGACGACAATGGGGTAAATATTGAGTTAGCTCATCTACTCCTGGAAAAGATGGGTCACAATGTGATAGAAGCGTATCAAGGTCTTCAAGCTGTTGAAATATTGGAAGATCAGAATCTTTGGGTCGACGTTGTGCTTATGGATATCCAAATGCCTATCATGGATGGTGTGCAAGCAACGACTACCATAAAGGGTATGCCCCATCGGAAAGATATCCCTATTCTTGCCATGACAGCCAACGTCCTAGCAGAGGATCGCGAACGCTATCAAAAAGCAGGAATGGAAGGATTAATATCTAAACCTATTCGGAAGAGAGACTTGCAAAAAGCTTTTTCCGAACTTGCTGAAAACCAAAGGCTTCCAGAGCCGCCCGAAGAAAATAAGCGGAGCGCATGATCGGGATCTCCGCCAAATTCAGCGATAGGGTCTCTGATGATGAAAATTGACGCTTTCATCTTGAGATGCGTACTGGATGGAATCAACCCAGTCCTTAGTGTACTCAATCTCAGCACGAATAGATCCCTGATCTAATTGGCTAGAATCTTCGATCCAAATGCCAGATAAAAACGATATAGTCGCACAGGCAATAATCAGCAAACGAAAAATTTTCATAGGTAGTCCTCCATCATCTTGACTCTTTTCGGACAGGGCTCCTCCGAAGGAAACGAAGCTTTGCTAGTGCCTAGTCAAGAATTCAAATTGACTAGGCACTAGTTGCACGAATACAAAAGCCTATTTGGATCTATTCCTTAGGTAAACACAATGTGTTAAAGTAAGGGGGTGGGCTATTCTATTCTAGTGCATTAATTTTATGAAGAAAATCAGGGGCAAGCGGTGATTAGGCAATGTTTAGTGATCGATGATGACTTCGAAATTACGGCTCTTATTTGTGATATTTTGTCGGAACACAACTTTATTGCTCAGGGAGTTTCTAGTGCTCGTGAAGCATTAGAGTTGGGAACTTACCGACTATCAGAATTTGATATCATTTTTAGTGATCTCAAGATGCCTCAAATGGATGGTTTCGAATTTGTGGCTCAAGTGAAAGATATGGGAATTTCTACACCAATCATCGCTGTCACTGGTCTTCCTGATAAGGGGCATGATTTATTCTATGCAAACGATGGAAAGAAGCGTGATCTGCCTCATCATATTATCTCAAAGCCTTTTACAGAGTTGGATATTCGTACAGTAGCAAAGCTACTTGAACAGATGAAATCAGCCTAGGATCGTCGTAAAAGCCTTTCATGAGAGCCTACCGGCTTAACGATGGCACTGTATTCAGCGCCAATTTAGTCGCCTTCCTCTAGAAGTTCATAATAATTATAAAATCTTAGCATCGACCTCCGATGCTGGAGATCGAGTTACCCAAGGCACATGTCTTACTTTCTGTAAGTGATGAACAATTTGAGCTTCTGAGTGAGGGATATTTTTATCGAATGTAAGTCCCAACCATTCCATATGATAGCGACGGAACCGGAACATTGAGTAGCCGTGGTCTTTACTGTTGAAACGTTTGATATGCGGATTTTGAACCCGAATGAGTGCTTCAGCAGTATACCGTAAGCCCTGGGAAAGAACGCGGTTGTCATTACAGATTGCAGCGAGCACCTGATCGTTAAGTCCAGCGGAGGTGATGGAGCTGGTCATAAATTCGGCGCCCACATGGTTACTCCAGTTAAATGGAGATAGATCGTCATGGTCGAGTTTCAAGTGAGAGGCGATATAGGTGTGAAGGTCTCCAGTGAGAACAATATGGTTATTGTGTCCCTGATCTTGCATCACGTGAATCAGCTCGCGACGTTCCGCCTCGTAGCCATCCCAAGCATCAACGTTGATAGGAACCGCGCCTTTTGGCGACTGGAGCCCTAAGCGACCCATAAAAGTTTGGTTGCCGATCACTGGCCAAACAGAATCGTTGTCATTAAGTCGATTAAACAGCCAGTATTTTTGCTCTTCCCCTAGCATCGTGCGGCCATATTCTTTGTAGCTGTCACAACGGAGTTTAGGAAGGTAACGTCCTCCAATGGTTTCTAGTCCACAAGGTGGTGCGGAGCGATAGCTTCTGGTATCGATCATATTTAGGTTCACCAGATCACCGAATTCGAAGGATCGATACAGTTTGAGATTGGTAAAGGGGTTTAAGTCATTAGGATCAAAGTCAACTTGCGCAGGAACATACTCGGTCCAAGCTTTCTGTGAACCCAAGCGTAGCTTGACGCTAGCTTCTAATCGATCGTTCTCGCTAGTAAGTGATTGTATCGGATGATCGGGCATGACAGGAGTGTCACTCTCATAGTCCCAGAAAAAGTCATTGGCTGTTTCATGGTCGTCAGGAACCATGATCCAGGTGTGTGCAGCCATGGCTTCTTGAAGGTCTATATCTTTGCGATAGTGGCGATAAATTTCGCGATAATCGTCGAGAGTTTCAGCGATAAGGCTTCCCGTGGAGAGTTGAAACTGTCGTTCAGCTAGAGCGCCATTTTGAAAGCTAGTGTCGCCAGTTGTTTCATAAATAAAGTCTCCAAGGTGAACCACAAAATCAACTTCCTGGTTGTGTGCTAGGTGTCGATAGGCACTGTAAAAGCCGTTACCAAAGTCTTGACAGGATGCAGAGGCCAAATTCAGCTCGCTAAAGCTCTGATTTTTTTCAGGTAATGTCCGACATCGTCCGATCGGTGAGTAGCTCTGATCATAGGAAAACCTGTAGTAGTATGTTGAAACTGGATCCAAGCAGCCCTCTAATACTAACTTGATCGTATAGTCGTCTCGGTTCGTGATTTTTTCTGCTGAGATCTGGCCCTCACACACACGACTAGATACATGAAAATCCGGGCTATGACTCACTTCAAAAAAAAGGGATGCACCATCCCGTATCATCTCAGGGTTAATTCTTGTCCAGAGGAGAACTCCTGTGGGACTTGGATCTCCTGAAGCAATTCCGCAGCTGAATATCATAGCGCTTTTAGCACTCGGGAATTGATAGCCTAACCACTGGGATCGCTCATAGGATTTTTTAGGTTTTTTGAAAAACCAAGCTTGGGCTGGGCTTGCCATACTTAACGTAATGGGTGTCGCAGCTGTAGCTGTCTTTAAAAAAGCACGACGTGAAAATTTCATAGGGGATTGTCCTTCTCTTTGCATGTTCCTGCGAGGCTGCGCACTTCTAGCAAGGAGCGATGTAGATTAGAAAAAGAAACTATAAAGACTAGATTCGTATTGAGTAAATTTAAGGATTCTATTGGTCTGATGAGCCATTGCTTGGGCTCAGCATGGTCATAGCCCATCACCTATTGCGGTAAACGTTAAGTGATGGAAACTCATGATATATCCCTAATTAAATGAGCCAGCTGTGATCATTTCATAGAGAGCATCCATTTCTTTTGGAGTTATCTTAGACTGCTCTTCCAGGGATTCCGTGATGCCTTTTGCTGCTATAAAAATACCAGGATCAAGCACACTTATTTTTGTGCTCTTGCACCTCAGCAACCTCGCATGGCCGGAATAGTTTGAACAGCCTGAGCACCATTGAAGGCTCTGGCCACCACATGACAACCGAGACTGTATGCTTTCGAAACAGTGCTTATGAAGCCTTCTGATGCTCTGCACTTTGGATATGGGTAAGTAATTCAAGAAGCGACTTTTTTTTCAGAGGCTTCGATATCACGCGATTCATCCCAGAGGCTAGGCAGTGATCAATATCCTCCTGCATGACGCTCGCTGTGAGTGCAACTATCATTATGTCCGATAAAGGTTGACCATGGGCGCGTATCATTTTCGTGGCTTGATAGCCATCCATTTCAGGCATATGGCAATCCATGAGAACTAAGTCATAGCTTGGATTGGCAAAGAGTTCGTCAACAGCTTCGCGTCCATTTTGGACGATTTTGGGTGAAATACCCAGTTTTTTGAGCATTCCTTCCACTACTATCTGATTGGTTAAATTGTCTTCTGCTACTAGAATCTTCAGATTCGAAGAAATATTTTGGATTGCCTTTGGCTCACCTATGACTTCTTTCTGACCTTTTATAACGGGAAGCTCCAGAATAAACGTACTACCCTTATGCATCTCGCTTTCGACTCTAAGGGAACCATCCATAAGCTCTGCAAGTGATTTGGATATGGAAAGGCCAAGTCCAGTGCCACCGAAGCGCCTAGTGGTAGAGGAGTCCGCTTGTTCAAATGGCATAAAAAGCTTGTTTACCTGTTTGACAGACATTCCAATACCGGTATCGCGGACTTCCACGCGAAGAGTACTGGCTTCGTCTTGCCATACGATTTCCGCGAAGAGCTCGACGTAACCCTTACTCGTAAATTTAATAGCATTGGATACGAGGTTGCCAACAATTTGTTGGAAGCGGATAGAATCGACTATTAGGTAAGTCTCATCAGGAATTCTATTGGACAGTTTCACAGAGAGGCCTTTGCGTGATGCGTTGGCACCGTATAGCTCTATGACTTGATCGAGAAGTTCCTTCATGTTGCAGGAGACTGGTTCGATACTAATCTTCTTAGCCTCGATCTTAGAAAAGTCGAGAATGTCATTGATCACTGCAAGAAGTGTATCGCCACTGGAGAGGATCGTTTCAAGCACTTTTGTCTGCTCAGGTTGGTCTTGAACCTGATCGAGCAAGAGTTCACACATGCCAATGACGCCATTGAGAGGTGTCCTGATCTCGTGACTCATGTTGGCGAGGAATGCTGATCTCGCAGCAAGAGCTTGTTCAGCAACTCTTCGAGCTTCTTGGAGCTGGGACTCTCTCTGGCGACGTTCCGAGATGTCGATCAATGAGGCAACAACACCAATGAGTGATCCATTTCGATCATAATCTGGAATTAATTGAATGTGAAGAGTACGAGTGATGTCGTTCTCATAGGTCAGTGTTAGTTCGTAGTCTGTACCTTTCCCTTCAAATGCTTCTCTTAAATGACCTTCTACTTTTGTATAGATTTCAGGGCCAAGAAGTCGTTCGATATTCCTTCCGAGAATCTCTTTCGTGCTTAAGCCACGCCAAGAACAGTAGGTTTGATTAGCAAAAATTATGTTCTGGTCTAAATCTATCTTCATGATGCCAAGAGGAAGGATATCGGTTATCTTTTGAAGCACCTGTTCGCTGTGTTCTAGATCAGCTTTGGCCTCCAAAAGTCGTTGTTGATTTAATTTTTCATCAGTGACATCCCAATTCACACCTAGGGCTCGGACAGGTTGCCCTTGTTCATAGAAAATATCAGCTAATGCCCGTATATAGCGAATTGAGCCATCGGAGTGCTTAATTCTAAATTCGTGTTCAAAGCGGCCGGTAGTATCTATTGCTTTTTTGAAGGCTATAGAATTCTTTTCGCGATCGTCCTCTACAAGTGATTCGTACCATTGCTCGAAGTTATTCTTGCTATCTTGCCATTCTAAATCATAGATCTCATACATAGTTTCGTCCCAATGCAGAATATTCTTCTCAAGATTCATATCCCAGACACCAATTTTAGATGCCAGAAGAGCGAGGTTCTGACGTTCATTGAGAGTTTTGATTTCTTGATCTTGGCGTTTTAGAAAATCAATATCTTGAAAGGTTCCTTCCAGCCGGGATAGTTTTCCATCGTCAAAAATAGCCCGTCCAATTGCGTGAACCCATTTCTCCAGGCCAGTTGGTGTTACTATTTTGGCCTCAACGTCCCATGGCTCTCCAGTCTCAATGCCCTTCTCAACGCATCTCTGAATCATTTCCCTGTATTCAGGAGCATAAAAGTCGATGGCTTTATCAATGGCAATGGGAGCGCCTTCTTCGATTTCATGAATACGGTAGGTGATCGGGCTCCAGACCACGATATTTTTGCTGACATCGACGGTCCAAGTTCCTGTCTGAGTGATATCTAGGACTGAGCTAATGAGTTCTGGTGAGTGTAGGGTTTCCTTTGGGTCTGAAAATCGGACCATAATCAAATCACCACGAATGCTTCTTCTAAATTCGAGAAGCATGGTATGCTTCTGACCCGAAGAAAGTGGCAAGTGAGAGTATAGTTGAGTCTTGCGTTGGGTTTGCTCTGCTAAGAACTGATTTATTCCGCTATGGCAAGCAACTGGTAGGATATCGAATACGCTAGAATTGTCAGGCAAGGGTTTCTTTAGTGCCGCTAGCGATTCCACCATATCGTGGTCGATCGATATGATGTGTCCCTTACTATCGAGTACACATTGGAATGACAAAGACATAAAAAACTCCTCGTACCTTCAGTCTTCGGCAGATCTACCCAAGTTTCAACAATTGATTCAGGAGCGGTTTGGTAGCGAAGAACTTTCGTCGGGCATGAATCCTCTAAAGACCTGCAATTATGAAGGATATTCAGGAGCTAATATGCAAATATCAGCTCTTGAATACCGAAGAGTTCGAAGAAAAGGATCAAGTAATCAGTATTTCTAGAAGGGTGACAAATATATCGATGATATCAGCCTGGTTACCCTCCATAATGGCTTTTACTAAGTCATTTATATTACTTATGATATTAGGTACATCATTGAAGTCTACCTTAAAGATAGCCGCAAAATCCGCGATATTTTGGGCATTGGCGATGATCCCAGCAACATTCCTCTCTTGAATCGCTTGGACCAAATTTATAGTTCGACCCACAAGATCGATAATTTCAGCATTCGACAAAGCACCGTTTTGGGCATCAGCCATTTTTTGAGCTTCTTCCGTGAGTAGCTCTTCCATGGTTAATGTGGGCTCTTCGTCCCCGATTGTTGGGTCGGTGATCGTTTGGTCCTCAAGCAGCACTTCGATCTCGTCAGCTTTGAGCAAGCCTTCGTTGGAAGTAGTTGGGGAAGCAGGCACTTGCTCTTGAGTTTCGCCAGGTTGCTCATCATTCGTGCTGCTTGGGGTTCCCGGGCCTTGGGCGCAGGAAATTGTCATGGATACTAGGGCTAAGCTTAATAGTTTGCATCTCAAAGTCTCACTCCTCTATGTTCTTGTCAGTATGACAAGTATTTGCTTCAGGCCTAGGGTTGCAAAATATTGCCCTAGGATTTTGTCTATTGAATATGGCGATTTATTCGATTCAAGATAGGCTTTGCTTTCAACATAGCGACTTTGAGTAGAAACATTGATCGGCTGTAATTTGCAGATATAAAAAGATAAATTCAGCTTAGGAAATTTTAGACACTGGAGTTTAGTGATTTGAACAATATAGTTTGTGGTAAGTGCCAATGATAGTTTAGAAACTTTATAATCGTTGGGAACTTGATAGGAGCATTCTGAACGGTACGTTTAAGAGATTGTATGGATTCGAAGCAATCTCCTCGCCAAAGAAGAGAGCTGCTCTTCTCGTGTCAGAACTATCGTAGTAATTGATCCGATCTCAAAACCAAATTACTGACGTATAATGCAAGTTTTTCAAATGAAATTTAGACTTTGGAGATTTTCTATGAGATGGATCCTACTGTTAGCCTCGGCCCTGATATCGGTTCAAGCGTACGCTTCGTGTCCCTTCGGCCAAGAGGATATTTTGGTCCCAAGCATTACTCTTGCACCCTATACAGATGTTATTGTGGATCAAACGGGAGAATTTGAAGTTGAGCAAGCCGGTCGAGAGCTTGTTTTAAGGCATGTAGGTTTGTCGCAAAATGTAAGATTTGCATCATTGGTCTCAATTTTTAGAACTCTTAAAGTGGTTCTTCAAGATGATGTCCAATACTGCGTGAATAGTGCTGTAGCGCTTCCAGGTAGGATCATCTTCAGTGGCGGGGATCTTACCATCATCTCTCGTGTTGGCAATGTCAGACAACAGTGATTTTTTATATAGAGCTGGCGAGGCCAGCTCTATAGTGTCTTAGAATGAGATTGTAGCGAACTTCTTTTTCATATCAGAATCCTTTCATAATTGATTGATACAATGCAGCTTTGCCAAAAAATATTGGGCTAAAGATAGGCATTGATTTGGTCTTACTGTATTCAGGCATAACCTAAAAATGTTGAGTCGTCGACTAAATAATATCAGCATATCCATTAACATCTGTAGAGTTGCGGTTTGTAAGTATTGAAGGGAGCAAAACCTATGATACTTCGTTAGTCTAAAAAATACTCGTCACTGTACAACATTTACTGTCTCCTCGAATACTTTTAACCAAGTCTTGTCTCATAGACTGTACTCCCCTTAGTAGTCGCTTCCTTTTGTGCTATATTGATTTTTTCAGCGACCTGAGTTAGAGAATCTATAAGACAATAGTAAAAAATAGTGTTTTGTTCAAAGTTGTACATCTATCGTTGAACAAGCTTGCCTTGTTTACACTAGAGAAAAGCTTTCAATGAAACACATTCAAAGATCTTTACTCATCTCATTAGGGAGTGTTGTATGGTTTTGCATCAACACGTGGAATCGGTCTATCATGATATGAAATTGAATAACCGCTTTTACGCAAAGATATTTAAAGAAGCAGTTGATGTTGATTATCTTTCAATATGGACCACAGGAATTCTCGCGCTGGTGCAGCATACTCCTTTGCATCTCAATCTTGCTAGAAAAATTTCACAGGAACGAAACCTGAACGAACTTGAGAGGTATTTTGCAAACAAGATTCCTGAAGAGCAGGGTCACGATGAATGGGCTATAAGGGATTTGGATCTTCAAAGGAGTTACAAACCTCAGCTATCTATCGAAGAATTGCCTGTTCTGCCAGAGATGCATTGTATGATCCGATTTATTGAAAATACCATTCGAGCCGATCCTAAAATGTATTTGGCCTATATATTCTTTGCAGAGTATATGACAGTCCTCTCGACACCGGATCTGATAGAGGGATTAGAGAGTAACTCAGGAATCTCTGGAAAAGCAATTTCGATTCTTGGCAATCATGCGGATCTAGATAAGGAACATGTTTCACACTGGACAAGTGAGGTGAGTGATATCATCGATTTTGAGAAGGATAAAGATTCGCTAATAGGAGTGATAGATCAGGCAGCGAAACTCTATATCACCTTCTGTAATGCAATCTTTGATTATCGCGAAAAAGTCTTTATTAAGGAGGCCAGAGGGTGAGTCGATTCGTTCTTCCAGGCTGGGAAATTGAGCCAGTATTTAGCCAAGTCATTACTATAGAAAAACTTAATATAGATGCTTATGGAGTTATCGGGAGGCATTCCCTGTATGGAGAGGCTTATGGATCATCTGCAGACATTGGCATTGGTATTGGTGTAGATAAAGCCTGGTATGAATTTTTAGAGCGGGCTTGCACCTTAGAAAGAATTTACCCAGATAAGTTGGAGCAAGAGGCATCGAAATGCCGCAATAGTGGGTTGTTTTGTGATCAATATGAAGGGGCGGTTTTATCGAAGTCCAACGGTGTGGCGATTCATAAGACCATAGAGGAGGCTCAGTATGCGGCAGCATTGGAGCTAATTGAGCGTCATTCGATATTAGAGTCATGGTGTGGCAATGCACCTCCACCAAAAAGAGTTGAACGAAACCTAACATATGGACCTGAGATCTCTAAGACATACAATCATTCAATCTATAGCTTTGCATCTATGAATCATGACTCAATTGGAAGCATTGATGTGGCAATGGTTGTTCTCACGCCTCTACGAAAAGAGAGTCCATTTTGTTATGGCTTTGGAGCAGGTGGGGATTTAGATCAGGCAATAACGAAAGCTGAGTCCGAGGCGCTGCAACGGTTGGCATTTTTATGGGAGGAGGATATTCCTCAAACCTCGCCAACAAATATTGAAGCAAGCGCAAGTTTCCATCAGGAATTCTATCTTTGTCCGGAAAATTGGACTCATTTTGAAGCTTGGTTAAAGGGCCATTTTATGGTTGTGGATCGCAGCTTGATTCCTCCTAGTCGGCTGAGTCATATTGAATTTGCAAATATAACGACTCCGTCAGCGAGCGAACTAGGTTATTATGTAGTGAAGGCAATCTCGGACGAACTGCAACCACTTTTTTTCGGAAAGCCCCCGCAGACAGCACCTTGGAGCAATATCCAAGCCGAGCAGACGATCCATCCCATTGCATAACCGACTCTCAAATTGACTAAATAATTTCTGTTTTGATGATTTTTTTGTGGGACTCTGAGACCATCCTAATGGTCTCAAGGATCTTAAAATCACCAACCTCATGATTGCCAGATTGAGGAGCAGAAAGTGTTTAAGGTACTTCTTGTAGAAGATAATACAGATCTCTGCGAACTAACCGAATATCTACTGGTTGAGGAAGGAATTGCAGTTGACTCCTTCGATTCTGCTCAAGAAGCCCTTGTTTTCGCGTCGTCACAGACGGGCCTCTATGACTTTTGCATCTTCAACTATCTAATGCCAGGTATGACCGGTCTCGATCTCTACCAGAGACTTGTGGCCAAAGGTCTAACTGCCAAGTGTTTGCTGTGCACCGGTCTATATATAGACATTGAAAACGAGTATATGCAGGTATCAGGCAAAGTTGAACTCTATCGCAAGCCATTTGACGTATATACCCTTGTCCATAGAATTATGTCAAATCTTGAAGTGGTGGATAACAAACGAGCCCAGCCTGTATCCCAATACCAATCTATGGGACGAATTGCTTCGATTACCTAGGCTAACGGGCCTTTGTAGAAGATGGAAGCGCTTACCACACCTCCCACCTATTGTCATCGTGATATAGTAATCACATCAGCTTCATTTACAAAAGTTTACCGGTCTCAAGGACAAGAACTCATACCTAATATTTTGATACTATGTATAATGACTAGAGGAATTCTATAGAGTTTTGTATATGGTGCAGGGTGGTCAATGATTTTCCCTCGGATCGAACTTGAATATGCTTGAAATCAGAAATCAAGCTAGTATATGTTTTTGGGGCACTATGAATGATATAAGTAATCAAGAAAATCTGATTCGAAAGAATACTATAGGGCAACTTATCGAGTCCCATAGGCGCAAGAATGGAATCACTCAGAAGTATTTGTCAGAATCCCTTGGGTATGCTTCCAACCAGATCGTCAGTAACTGGGAGAGAGGCTTATCTCAACCACCAGTAGATCTATTGCCCAAGCTTGCAACGATCCTGAAAATCGACCGAAATACCTTGTTCGATGTGATTATGGATTGTCAGCATGGTATTCTTGAATTGAAAAAACGTCGGATTAAGATTGCGCTCCAGTAGTGATGGAGGTGAATCATCAATGAAATTTAGATGTGTCAAGGCTGGAGCAAGTCAGGCTCTCGTAGAGAAGATGAAGGTTCTAGTGTGCTCATTGTCTGAAAATGCTCAGCGAATTGGCATCGAAATCCAACCTTACCGAGCCGATTCATTAACTCACTTTGCCAGTCTACCCATCGAAGAGCAAGAGAGAGTCTACAATAATTTTTGGTCATATTACGAAATCTTAGCTAGTTCTTGCGAGATGGATATTTCGTTAGAGGACGATAAACAGATGTTTTGGTGGGCACTAAAAAAATTAGATCTCAGGCCATGTTCGGGCTTCTTAGAGCATGTGGAGCATGAGGATATCATAGAGATATATGATGCCAATGGAGTGCAAATATATCGTAATTTGAATTTTTTCAGGATCTGTAGCTATTCCCTTGACGAGCTTTTGAGCGCAAGTTGGTTCGACCTATTCGAGCGAAATGAAGACGAAAGCATGGCTCTCTATGGCAAATCTGAAGAAATTTTTCAGGGTAAACATCGCCACGCATTTTACTTGGATTTTGACCACGAGATTCGAGAAACTTACTCCGAAAAACGCAATACCATTCTAGTGAAGCACAAGTATATGGCGCCTTTACTCGATGAATTTCGACAGCCAGCAGCCTTGGTCATTACGTCTGGCCTCATTCAAGTCAAAAGTCAGTAAACTTCGTTGAGAACTGCTTTGCCCTTTAAAATATCTGTCAATAGACTATTCTTGCCAAAATTGCTGTAGCTATCATTGATGTGGGCGTGATTTCGATAGTCTGCAAAACTTCTAAAGTGCTGATGGAGCTTGGGTAGATTGTAGAATGGCACCGCAGCGACCAAGTGATGATCAAGGTGGTAGTTGACATGATGGGGGGCAAAGAAAAAAGCTTCAAGTCTAGGCGGAATAATCGTTCGAGATTGAGTGAAAATGGAGTTTTGCCCCAAGCCGAAATGCTCAGCTATGCTCCTAACTCGATTTAGTAAAGGTAGGAGATAGGCATAGGGAATAAGCCAGAAGATGGTAAATTCGAAGAACAGGTCAAAGTAAAGTAGCATAGCAAGAGCTGAGGTATAATAGGCTGCGGCAAAGGCTATCTTGGCAGTGCGATAGGGTTTACTCACTTTATTCAAGCCTAGAATAAAGAAGCAAACCTCAACAAAGCCATAACCAAGAATGTATTTCCCAAGATTCTTCGAAAAATTCAGAGTCGTCTGTGGAAATTGCCACTCTGAGCGGGCTATCTTGCGAACCCAATCTGGATCGCGATCCGTATTCAGAAACTGATGATGCGATCTGTGATGATTTCGATATGATTCGGTACGGACGAAAAGTGGAAACGCACAGAAAACGTTGCTAATAGTATCGTTGATGAAGAGCTTAGAATGAATGAGCTTGTGAGCTCCCTCGTGTGTAAGAACAAAGAGAGCATGTTGTCGTGATGCTATGAGAAGAATGGCAATAATATAGCCAAGCAGATGATCTATGTAGCTTGCTAAGCCTGCACTAACTAGTATGACAACCCAATCAAACAAAATCGCTTGGAAAGATCTTCTCGGCTTAAGCTTCGAAAGCGCTGCGATTTCACCTGCAAATCGGCGGTTGATGCGGCGAGCGGCACAGTTTTGAATAGCTTGTTTCTGACTCTCAATCACGTCGTACTCTCCTATTTCAAAGTCAAGATTTAAGCTTTAGCGTTTGCACCATGAGATCTGCTGATAATTTTTTGGAGGATGGCATTGAAAAGAATACTACATTGGGAAAAGTTATCTCCAATCATTGTGATTTCATCGTCATTTAGCTTGTCAAAGAATGCTACTGCAGATTGGATATGTTCGATATCCTCTGAAGAGTGAACTTTGAGAAAGGTCGCTGCTTTTTTACCGTGGGCATCAACAACACGATTATAGATGTAATCACCATCTTCGATGGCAAACCCTTCAAGATTGAGTACCCAGCCGAACAAACCAATGGGATTCTTATTCTGAATCCAATAGAAAAGGTTCTGATAGAAGACGGAGGTTTCGGGGAACTCTTGGATGTCATCGATTGATTTTCCTAAGGTTCTGAGGTCATTGATCAAAAGTATTTCATGGCCTTTTTCTTCCCGTGCATGATCTAAGAAACGATAGTGAAGGGCCGTTTTATCATGATCAAAACAAGCACTGGCTAGAGCGAGGATTCTAGTCGAGCGTTTTGCATAGAAATAGGATTGGCCCAGATACTGAGAATACGCCTCCACGGATTCCCAAGGATATTGTTTCACAATGCTAGTGAGGCGGTCGTGCTCAAACTTGTACTGTTCTTGAAGGGGTGACGGCAATGTTAAGCTCATGAGAAATCCTTTTGTCTTGAAATTTATATTGATTGCCTTTGGTATAAAGGCTGTGAACAATGGAGGCTAAGGGGTCTGAAGGTGGTGACGAAAGCTTGTTGTTGAAATAAACAATGTCACATTCATAGTTGCACTTGGGGATTGTTTTATTGGTCTTATGGAATCCAGCACGAATAGCTATCTTTGTTACGCCAATGTCTTTACGGGTGGTTCCGAGAACAAAGTCCATATCCCATTGCCGAGACTCCAGCACCGAGAGTCTGATAAGCGTTTCACCAAGAGAGATGCCGGGATAGAGCTTTCGAAATTTTGGACAGACAGTTAGATACTCGATTGTAGAAAATCTTTTACCAGAAAAAATCTCGGCGTCATTTTCAAGGGCTTTGAAAACCCCTCTCACATAAGCAGCATCTTTATGAAGAGCGTTTGATCCATCGAATAGTGTGAGGAAGTTGAAGCCAATAATGTCGTCATTGTGTCTTAGAACAAGGCATCGATTCTGCCGGAAAAGATCATCTGGATTGAGTGACTCCATGCTCCCAGACTGAGCAAAGACATCGTGCCAGACATCTTTCCAAAGGCAATAGACTTGATTGATAAGTGAGGTAGCTTCTGGGAAATAGCTATTAATATCAATAATATCAGAGCGTAGTTGACCAGCCCTGATATCATCTTGAATTTGAGTCTCGATCGTCACGATGCATACCTCACCGTATTAAGAAAAGGGTATTCGCAAATAAGAGAATTACTTACCCGTAAAATTTACATGGCCTGGTATTTTATGGTTAGTGCAATGATTGCCTATTCGAGAGACTTGCTAAGGCACGGTGGTGGATGAGATCATAATGTTTCGGTTGGGGAAGCTGCATTGATGAGGCCCTGCCTCGTCGGACGATACTGTTCAACACAAAAACAAGATTTTTAGAGTAAAAAGTTCAATCATAGCTAGTAGCAGTGCTAGCGATGGTCTCATAAATTCATGGAGTAGAGACCAACGCTAGACTTCTATTTTGGTTTAAGCTATTAGGAATGCGATGCACTGGAGGACGCTAGATTGAAGAATATAATTGAAAGCCCATTTCTAGAATTCCTAGATGAGGCCCAGCAAAAGAAGATTGAAGCCATGATGATCGATGAACTGTCAAAGAAATTCGAAACCTATGGTTATAAGCTCGTTCCAATTAAGAAGAAGAAGAAGCCGACCAAGCAAGAGGTTACGATCACTCACCACAAACCGAAAAATAAAAGCAAATCGCGGAGCGGTATTGCTTATGGGGGCAAAAGCTATCGCTCTCTAAAGAAAGCCTGCGAGGAGCTAGGGCTTAACTACGTCAGTGTGAGTTACTATAAGCGCAAGGGTGAGCCGATTGAAGATATTCTCGATCGTATGCTCGCAAAGGACGGGACTGGTTCTTCCAAGCCGAAGTTTGTGAAGCGCCGCCGCGGAGAACTATTCTCCTTGAATAGCTAGTGTTATTCCTGAGAAGAGCTTGGGTAAGCTCTTCTCATAATCTTCATGATTCGATACCATTCCAGCCAAGTTTGTCACCAGATTAGGGACAGCTATTGGCAACGCTTGCGGTAGACTCTAATGAGCTCTCATTATAGGCAGTTAGATGTAGATTTTGTCTGCGTTTAACATTGTAAGTTCGAGGAGATAGTTCGCCGCAGACAGATTGAGAGCGAGGGATAAACTGAATTTTACACCGCCCCTTGTTTTCACCTTTGCAGCGGAAATTCTTAGACTCGCCTGCTCCTAATTGAAAATCCTGTGCAGCAAAAGCACGCACCGAGTCTTTTCCATTGTAGACACATACATTAACTCGTTGATTTGTACAGTTTGTGACTGTGCCACGGCTGGTTGCAAATGCGGATGATGCAAACATAAGCCCTAAAATGATCGTTCCTTTTACCAACATCTCTTTTCCTCATTTGTGATTAGATTCTGTTATTAGGGCTTTGCCCTTGGGATGTCTAAGTTATAAGAGAGGATTCTGATTTACAAAATAGGGGAGTTGGAAACATAGAATTTCCATTCAGAAACAATTCTCCTAAAGCTTCTAAGACCGCCAATGTTCCCTTAAATGCAACCGATCTAGCAGGTCTTTCGTTTCTTAACTTACTAAAAATAAAGAGTTTTCTAAATGCCATATTTACGAAAATTAAGTCTCTAATCATATCCATTTTCGCTATGTATTTCGGGTTTGGTGTTTGCAATGGATGTTCAAATTTAAGGAAATGAAATGACTTTATTTTCAAATGCGACAGGGTTTGTCGGAAAGCTAATGGGAATCTTGATCCTAATCACTTTGTCTTCTAACTCCTACGGAGAAACGTGGTCTCAAAGCTTTGGTTTAGATCCCTATCATTCGCTTGAAGTTGATAGTGGGATTCTTGATTACGTGGTGACAGGGGTAGGAGTGCGAGCCGAGGGAGGAAGAATCACCACTCTACGGATTCAAGGGCGAGAAATTCTGGAGAACGGAGAGTTAGGTCCTAGGAGAATGTTCTACTTTGGACGAAGTCCACAACACGCTCTTGAGGTGTGGTATGAAGCAGGTCCTTACCAAGTGATCACGGGGCTAGGTTTTAGAGCCGTTCCTGGCAATGTTACGACGATGGATGTGGAAGTGTCACAGTATTTCGATGACTCGATGGAAGTTGAGTATCTCAAGAGAGTCAGAGTTGGCAGAGACCCAAACCATTCGCTAGAAGTATATGCTTCAACACTAGATACCACCAGCGACCCAAGGAAAACAGTTCTATCAGGGCTTGGCTTGCGGGAATATAATGGAAAATATGACGACGATGAAGCTCTATTTTCGATCGTTGGATTAGTCTCAGATGATCCTCTTTGAGGATTGCTTCATGTGTTGAAACTTGATCGGCTTGTTAATAATTCACATGTTTTTAACAGGCCGTTGCCCCGTCTGCTTCCTAAATAATTTCTGTAATCACCGCTCATCTATAACTTAAAGAGTTTTTGCAATAATGTAGCCCCTAGTATTCTAAACTGTAGACCCTTGGCTATAGAGAGAAGATGAAATGAAAGAAGCCCGAGTCATTGGACTTCATGTAAGCAAAACCCATAGCTTTAGCAAGTTCTCTATTGATCAAGCCAATCTTATTGAAGGGATCGGAATCGAAGGGGACTGTCATGCAGGAGTGACCGTGCAGCATCGATCGAGAGTCGCACAGGATCCTACTCAGGTAAATCTCCGCCAAGTTCATCTGATTCATGGTGAGCTGTTTGATGAACTTCGCGATGCTGGATTTCAAATTAGTCCTGGAGATATGGGCGAAAACATCACCACTGATAGTATAAACCTGCTCGACTTGCCCCGAGGCACGAAACTCAAAATAGGCCTTACAGTAGTCTTGGAAATCACTGGCCTAAGAAATCCTTGCAAACAACTAGATAATTTTAAATCTGGTTTGATGAAGGAGCTTATATATAAAAATGATGCAGGTGAAATCGTGCGAAAGGCTGGAATTATGGCGATCGTGTTGAATGGTGGAAAAATTGTTAAGGGAGATTCAATTGAAGTTGAGCTTCCCCCATTGCCTCATGAGAAGCTTGAACGAGTATAGATACAGAGATTCAAAGTGGGGATGACAAATAGGGAGTTGAAAGGGGAGGAGTATTCACCCTGCATGAGTCCAGGTCTCAAGACGCACAAACATGTCGTAGAGAAGGGCCGTAAATACCTTTAATACTAAAGAGACATAGTATTAATTAGCGATTACGAACTCCACGGGGAGTACAATTTGAAGAAAATTCGTCAAACGACGCCTGAGGTGTACATCAATCAATCAGCCTCAGCATTTTTTTGTATTCAAGCCTTATGATTGGCCTTAGGTTTCATGCAGCATCTAATACTAACTTACGGAGTTAAAGCTATGAAACCAGTATCTCTCGTTTTTTTTTGTATGTTCTCAGTATCAAGTTTAGGATTTTCTAGTGATATCATTACACTTCCTAACTACGAACTCCTTTCTTGGACTCCTCACTTTTCTGATCTTCCAGGTGAATGCGTTGATAGTGATGGACTTCCCGTAGAAATTGAACGCTTAAATCCAGATACGAGTTGTGATACCTTCGAGCTAGACTACACTATGGAAAACCAAATGTTGGTGATGGAAAGTCACAATCGTAGCGATGACGTTTGGATGGGGCTATCGCGATGGTATGGCGGACTTAATGCTCATCAAAGCTATGAAATGTGTCTTGATCTTACTTTCTTCTCTGATGCTAGGACGGGAGGTGTGGGCATTGGTGGCTCCCCAGATGCGGTTCATCTCAAATTTGGTGCTGCACATGGTGATCTGAAATTTGACTCTACTTTTTCAGGAACAGATACCATCTATTTTGATGACCAAGTCTTCGACAAAGGTAATCAAGCTAGTGTTGGAAGCGATGTCGTCTACCTCGGCCAAATCAGTACAGAAGTGTCTGATGGGTGCTTTAAAAACTTCTGTCCCAAGCAAGTTAGTGCCTGCATTCCTGTAGTTGCAGATGATGAAGGGCGAGTGAATGCTGTTCTTGGTAGCGACTCTGGCTTTGAAGGGGTAACCAAGCTTTTCTATAAAGAGATCGAAGTTAGCTTTCGGTAATATGATGAGGGATGGTTAGTAGCCATCTCTCAAATGAATGAGGAAGGAATACTTCAAACATCCATCTGTTTTTTACTCCTGCCACTAAAGTTGATAAGAAACGATAAGACGCAAAAGACGAAAGTTTAAGTAGTCAATAGCGTAGGAATGTTCCTGATCCAATTCGGTAATTTTAAGAGAAATATCATCGCTTAAAGTACGATGGGATGCCATCAGATTCGTCATGAGAGCTAGCCACTCAACCCCAAAACTCCAGTTCTCTCCCCATCGCCATTGGTGCCCCAAGCCTGATACTCCAAAGAGAGCCATACTAGCTATCGATGCTTTTTGATCAGCTCCCTGGTTCACGTCATAGTCAACAGTTATCTGCATATATGAAGCTAGAAGCCCACCTCGGGCGTAGAATCCTGATTTACTGAAGTGAGTTCCTTGGATTCCCAAAAAATGATGGGTAACATCATGGTAAATTTGAAACTCAGCAAACCCATTATCTGTACTTCGTCCTCCCCCTGAACCAGTATCGTATCGTGCCATGTACAGGTTGTAGCTATAAGTAAGGGAGAGACTATGACTATAGGGAACGCTATAATTTATAGCAAGGTCAACGGGAAGACTGCTTCTTAAGTGTATACCTGAGGGAACAAAACTTCCTCCCATCACTTCCACTTTTTGGGTGGATGGAGGCCGGATATTCTGGTCAAGGGCATAGCAATCAATGCATAGGATACTCAGACTTAACAAAACTCGGTTAAAGATCATAGCCAATCCCCAAATAGGTACCTAAAGCCTTTTCAACTTCAATAATAGATTTGCCTGTATGCCAAACTTCGATATCGCTTTGCACATCTTCGTGAGGAAATGTGAAACGGTCGTAGCTTATACCAAAGTTGTATCGTATCACTTTGCCTGCTATAGATAGACCAAACCGAGTGCGGTTGTTCTGTATATGTAGAATCATAATATTTCCTGGAATTTCTAAGTCTCGATAGCGAAGAAAACCAGTATCAAAAAGAAGATCTGCTTGATCGCCTATGGGTAATCGTAGCCCAAAAGAAATACCATACATAAGGTCTGATTGCACCTGCCCAATATGATAAGCTGTATAATAGTACTTGGCTCCTGTAACGAGGCTCATTCCTACAGCACCAAGGTAATCAAACCAAGTTTCTATGCGGCGAATCCCATTTCTAACGACAATTATAGGCGCTATGGAAATTCCTTGAACACTGTCAGAAATATTTACCAGCCCCAGTTGGAAACCCTTCACCTGGCCTCCAATATTGACGATTCCAATCTGCCCTCCATTCAGCTTCTTGGCCTCGTTCGTAATTCCTAACTGCCCACCCCAGACTGATTCACCCGAATTTAGGGGACCCAATTGGAGGCCGCTCAGAGAATTAGCATAATTGAAACCACCTGCTAACTGGACTCCTTGCAAATGATTGAAAATATATGTAAAGCCGGGTGATGCCATGAGGCCACGAAGATCTTCTCCGATAGAGCCAATGGGAGCTAAGGCTAAGCCTTCCACTCTTGGTGTGTAGCCTACAGTCAGAGCTAATGCTACATTTGCTTTCTGGTTATTTTCGAAGAGAATCGGATCTCTCTTCTGTGGCCACAAGCTAAGGGAGAAAGTGTCAACATGATAGAACTCAGGATAGAGCATATCATCACCTCTAGAAACTGCTTCCGATTTCTCGTGTCTCGTAAACTCCAGCTGATCGACTCTTTTTACAGCACCTTGAGCGAGGTCGATTTTTGCTACATAGTAGAAATTTCCTTGCTCATGAGTCAAAACGTATCGACCTGGTTCCAAGCTAATACGTCTACTTTTACTTTTGCCCGTATCAATTTCTGCCACCAATCCTACTTTTTGAGAGCGGATATAGAACCGACCTTGCTTTTCGCCGAAAACTAGTTGAGATGAAAGTCTTCGTAGGTCACTGAGGATTAAGTCTCCCTTGCCTGATAAGTTAAAATTGTAGGAGGGGTGCTGAACTCCAACACCAGACCCCATAGTTTTTTGTATAGTGTTCTGATATGCGTAGCGGTAGACTTCGTCTATTGAAATCTGACGATCAGAATTTAAGTCTGCTGCTCCACGCAAACCTGATACTAAGTAATGAGTGAAAAACGATCCTTTGATAGCCGCGGACTCTTGGGAATATTCGTCGGCAGAGCTGGATGTTATAATTGCAGACCCTTTAATTTCAGAGGAAAGATCCTTTAAATAGCTAGGTCTTCTTTGGCCTCCCTTAGTTGCTATAAGAGATCCAGAGGCGCAGGAGTCTAAAACTATTACTTTCACACGGCTACTCAAATCTCCTATCAATTTCTTTAATTTTTCGTAGGGTAAAAGTCTGTCTCTAAGAAGAAGGCCTTTTTGATTTGAATGACCCGAATAGTAAAAGAAAAATCGAGCATTCGGATGCTGTTTAAGTCGCTGCGAAAACCTCTCAATTGTATTCAGCAGTGAATCTAAGGAGGCATCTTCTAAGACTTCCAAATTCTCTTGCGAAACTCCCCCTAATTCCTGAAATACCTGTGCAACTTGCCAAGCATCCCTGTTCGCATAGCGAAGCTTTACGCGATCTGCTCCGCCATCATTTGCACCAACAAATAAGGAGAATCTTTCTTCTTCAGCAAAGCATTGACTGCTAATAGCCAAAAGACACCATAAAAGAAGGAATTGGAACCTCATGGAACTCCTTTTTGGAGACTAACTCGGACAATATTGTAACCCTCTGGGAACAGAATTTTTAGATTTTCAGGTAGCTGATCCATATGAGGCTTCATTTCAAAGGATTCTTTAACTTCTAGTAGAGAAAAAGGTTGATTGCTGCTTAAAAATATAAAAGTTTCGTGCCGAGGGGCATCATCCAATTCATAGGAAAAACCCAGTTTTACGGATTGCTTCTGAGCCAATAATCCCTTTTGGTCTATCTGGCTTGGGAAATGGAGTGTAAACATACCACTGCCATCGACCGAGAAAATCATGCCATACTTCCATCCTGCTGGGCTATAGGTTAATTCCAGAAGATCGCCAGGAGCGACTGAATCTCCGTGATGAAGCTCGACGACCTTTTCACCCTGCTTCCTAAATATTTGAAGGGCCGGTTCTCCTGACTTCAAAATAATATCTGGAAAGGGCTTTTGATCAGAAATTTGGGGAATGATAGTTAGTATTAGCAATGCAACAGCGGCTAAGCCTCCCAGGTAAAACCCAATTTTTGGTCGCTCTTGGGGTATTGAGTGTGAATTTGCCCGACTTAGTGCTGCTGGCATCACTAAATTTTGTTGGACATAGAGATTGCTTTGCTCGATCTCATCTAAGGCTAGCTTTATCGATCTATCCGATAAATTGGATTCAACGATGTGTTTCTGATAGTCTGTAGCTTCGTTCAAGGCATATTTTTCAATAAATAAGCGAGGGACGTTTCTTTTGTGGTTTACGCTCACCTTATACTCCTTTGTTCTGAGCTTCGCTCTTAAATTGTCGAAGTCTCTTGCGTACTCCAGATAGAGACATGTTCACTTCATCAGCCACTTCTTGAAGGGTAAGCCCGTCGACATAGTGCAAGGTAGCCATAACACGGGTAGAAACTGATGTTTCTCCCAAAACTCTTCTGGCTGTAAGCCGGATCAAGCCAAGTTCCTCAAAGTCTTCTCCGCAGGCAATACTCGTCAGGATATCCAAATCTGAAGTTTCCTTGAGCTTGCTATCCTTACGTATAATGTTGAGGCAGGTATGGGTCGCAGACTGGTAAAGGTAAGAGCTAGGTCCCTGCTCGTGCAACTGATTTTGCCGCTTGACAACTTTAATAAAGACCTCCTGCATAGCTTCCTCCGCTTTTTCAGGCTGCTTTAGCAACTCTAGGCATCGGCGATAAACCATTCCACTGTATTTTTCATACCAAGCAGCGATATCCATTTGAACCTTCAAGCAGTTCATTCAAATACAAACAAAAGAGAGGTTTCGACCTCCTATTTTCTAAACACATCTTAGAGGAGAAAGGGTTACTTTCCAATTTTAAAGGAGACGTGGCTTAATCTAAGTTATTGTAAATATTATATTAAATATTGGATTTCGGAGATAGATCAGTTGACAGGAGGAAAAAGTCAAATATTCGGTGACAGTTTTGTTGAGATCTTGTGTTTCAAGGGGTAGAGGGTCGAGAAGACCTAATTAAACACCTACTGGAGATAAGTAAAATGAAGTTGCCAATTCCTACTCGTAAATTGATCCATGCTCTAATAGCTCTAACTGTTTTTTCTGCCTGTGGCAAAGACGATGATGACTCTAAGAATGAAGCCGAGCTAACAACCCAAAAACTAGAGGGTTATTGGAGCACTGATCTTTGGTTCTACACAGTAAAAGAGCTTGCTGATCGGTTCCCAGTAGATAACTTGCCGATCTTTCACTTCGACGAGAAAAAGATGCATGTGCAAGCAACAGACAGCGGTTTGTCATGTTTAGAAGATCGAGAATACAATATTGTGGGTCGAGATTCAATTTATCTTGCTGCAAATGGCAATTGTGAAGAGCAAACCATTGTTTTCCAAAGGTTTGATGACAACCTTACGTTTGAAGTCAACGGAAAGTCGTACAGCCTAAGCCGATCATCCGATTCATTCGTGACGTTTCTTACTAGCAATCATGCTGAGAGTAAAGATGAAATTAATAATCATTTCAAAGGGTTTTACATCGATCCTATCAGCGAGGAACAATTTAAAGTATTAGTTTCCGAAATGCAACCTCAGCTAAAAGGTCTCATGATTTCTGTACCGAACGGTCTTGATGACTCCCAGGAAACATTAAAATTTGGTAGCGACGACCAAGTCACTTGCCATTTATCTGGTATAGAAAGTTTGGAGTCTGATACTCAGGAGTATATCCAGAAGGTTCACTTCAGAGCCATCGCTGCCCCTGTAAATAACTGGTCAGCGAATCTTGTAAACCCAGATTACCTGAAGGAGATTGGTGCTTCTGAAGAGGAAGTTCAGAGCCTACTAGCACGAGATATTGCGGGAAGTTACGATACCAACACGCGAACTAATATACTGGAACTTGAATCGAAAACGTTCACTTTAAGGTGCAGTACGGGAATGGATAGCACTCCTCTAACTGTCACTTCTATCAAGGAAGTTCTTGCCAAAGGTGTATCATTAAGCCAGTAATAGTGGTCTTGCAAGTATGGCATCATACTTGCTTTTCCGTTGTGTTAAATGTATTGCTTCTACTGGGAATGGCTTCAAGAATGCTCCTTCTTATACTTGTTGTTATTATTTACAGTATCTTTCCTTCATGTGTATTAGAAGAGCGCCAAGCCCCGGTGTCTATTGAATTGACGAATGATGGCTTGCAAGGTCATTGGGTCAGTACCTACATCCAGAAACAAAGATATTCGGCTGCGCAAGATGAAAATCTATTCCAAACAGATAGCCAAATATTCGATATTCACAGCATTTGGACCGAAGCAAACGGCATATACCTGATTTCAAATTCCGCCGACCCCTGCCTTCGCAAGAAACGAGCTTTTGTAGTTGCTGACAATGAAGTTAGAATACTAGCTGATGATCAGTGTGATGAAGTTGTCTTGTCTTATGTAATGTTGACTGAAGATGGGCTTGAATTCGTTGTAAATACGCCTCATGGGAGAGGATACTCGTTTAGGTTTGAGAGGGTTCAGGAAAGCTCAACATCTTGGTTGGTCAGCAATTTATTTGCAAGTTCTGAGGGTGTTATCGCTCCCCTCCAGCAATACTACGCTGAACCTCCTAGTGATGCTTTGATCGTTACTCATATGCAACAGCAGAGACAGAGCTTGTCTCAATTCAACTTTAAGCAGTCACTGGAAAACCTTCTTCAGGCAAGGTCATTTCCAACTATCGAATTGGAAACTCCCTATTACTTCAAAGAAGGTGGACAGGATTTTCAACTTAGTGTTCCAAAACTGCCATTCTGTCGAATGTACTTTAAATCAAATCAAGACGAGCCACAAACCGATGTTACCTATTTTCAGTTTGACCTCCCTAATGTGGGGCCTAATCGTTGGTTTGTCGATATTCTCACCGAGGAGCAACTAAGGCAGGCTGGATTTGATGATGCTCAGATTCAAGACTACATCAATAACATTCCCGAGTTAGATCTCCAACAGTCGGCCCATCGTCGCAATTCATTTTTTATAGGTAATAAGAATATAGAAGTGTCTTGCCATAGAAGTTTAACAGATCCTCCAATTGACCTTTCCGATTTAGAGAAGGCTCAATGACCTAGACTCGTGGAACTGAGTGATTGGATATCGATCAAAAAGTGAGCCTGGTCTAGTTTTGTGTTTTTCTCAGACGACTTGATCCGTGTCCCCACTTATTTCATTCCATCAATGAAACAATTTTAGTCTTCCGCAATATATTGATAAGAGATCTGTCTCGTTAGAATTGAAGCGCGCTATGTAACGCGTCACAAGTGTAAGCTAGCTGAAGCTAGAATCGATGTTATTCGACCATGAAAAATTCAAATCACAGCGGTCACAGCGCTGATAAACAAGTCATACAACAGAACGACGGGTTTTAAATAATGAGCAAAAAGCAATCACTATCGAGTCAGCTAATCAGCGGAATTCTAGCCAGCGTCCTCATTGCTTCCTCGCCAGCTACGGCTGCAACCAAAAACGATAAGTTAGAGCCTCTACAGGATGGCATTGCAGCATGGGCATCGTGGGTTGAACATCAAAGCATAATCAAAGGTATAACTAGCGTAAGTATCGGCGTTGTTCAAGATGATCAACTCATCTATTCGAAGAGTTTCGGATACGCAAATCCTGACAAAAGGCTAGTAGCTAGCCCCGATACCTTATATTCTGTTTGCTCCATATCGAAGCTTTTTACCGCGGTTTCGATCATGAAGTTGCGTGATGAGGGAAAACTTAGGTTAGACGATCCTGTGAGTAAGTATGTTCCAGAAGGTAAGCTATCGAGTAAGTTTCCCGATGCACCGATTCCGACCATTCGGAGCTTGCTGACCCATTCGTCTGGCCTAGCGCGGGAGCCAACTTTTAGCTTTTGGGACTTGGAAAGCAATCCGTTTCCTATGGAAGCGCAGATCAAAAAAGATATGGCATCTTCAGAAATGCTCTATCCTCCACATAATTTCTATGAGTATTCGAATTTAGGATACGCGATGCTCGGCATGATCATTAAGGAGACATCCGGCGAGTCGTTCCAAGACTATGTGCAACAACAGATTTTCGATCCGTTAGGCATGGAGAATAGTTATGCCGATGCGCCGTGGTCGCTACACGGTAATCAACTAGCGGTTGGTTACACAACTAAACTCCGCGACGGGATGCGAAAACCCTTCAAGCCATTCAAAACAAATGATTATGCATCAGTAGCTGGTGTATTCACGAATGTTAAGGATATGGCGAAGTTCTTAGGCTGGCAGCTGCGCTTAAGGCAAGCACAAGTTGACGGAAAGAAGCTAAAACAAATTCTTTCACCTCACACACTCGCCGAAATGCAGCAAGTTCACTTTGCAGACGCCAGTCTGAAGCGTAGCAGAGGCCTCGGCTTCTCTGTATACAAGGTCGGTGCAAAAACCGTATACGGTCATAGCGGCCTTTGCCCTGGCTATGTTACGAACGTAAGTATAGAGCCTAGCTCAGGACTTGGCCTTATCGTCTTTACCAACCAGGTAGATGCACCCGTCTATAACATTCAGAAGCAAGGATATCAGTTTATTTGGGGAGCAATGAAGGCCAAGGCTGATCCATCAGAAGCTGGTGCCATCAAAGATCTTGAATTCAAAAAATATACAGGGGTCTATGAATCTGGATTAGGTCAATCCTATTATGGGCCATGGAAAGGGAAGCTTATTGGATTTGATTTAAGCCGAAGTAGTCCGAGCGATTCCTTTGAGCTATTTCGACCGATTGGTGACCACAAGTTTCAGCGGATTCGAGATGATTCGAAGATTCCAGGAGAGGTCGCTGTGTTTCGCAATTTTGATCGTAGCGGTAAGGCTCTAGAAACGGTTACCTATAACTATTTAATGAAGCGAGTGGATTGATTGATGCCTGGGGTCTCTAATTGGAGAGTTTTCTGATACCACTGGAGTATCCTCATCCTTGAGGATTACATCGTTTAATCTTATTTTACTCAGGTACCTCGTATTTTTCATAGAGCGCATCAAGCCGATCAAGGAGGGCTAACGTTACACCCTCTTCCCAAGCTTCAATCAATGCAAAGACCTTTTCGTAAAATGCTTCTGAATCAAGGGTAGCGGTGTCGTTTGCCTTATGAGCAGCAACTAACTCATCAATAAATTGAGTCACACTTGGATTCTCTGGAAATAGAGCCTTCAGTTCTTCAATAGCTTGATCATTATTATAGTGGTCAGCTACAAAGCTGGAGATATCTGAGACCGCTGACTCCACCAAGTCTTCTTCAGCATCGCACTCAGATTCATCAGCCTCCTCTGTATCCTCCCCGTCTTCATTCTCGTTGTGCTGATCTTCGGCATCGTCTTCTTCGGCGTCATTGGAGTGGTCTTCAGCAGGATCACTGTCCTCTGTGTCAGTCTCTTCCTCTCCTTCTTCTTCGGTAGGAATTTCACACTCACTATCTTCATGGCTATCTTCGAATAGGCTCCATATCCGGTCGTCGATGATAGCGATGATTTCGTCGAGATAGGCTTCGTCTCCTGTTTGTATAAACGAATCGATGAGTTGAGCAACTTCAGGGTCAACCAGCATTAAAAGGATAGCAAGTGATTTCTGGTTACCTACCTGACCATCTTGAGGGGTTTCCTGTGCCTTCTTAATCTCATCAGCGAGCAAAAACTTTTTTCGATTCTGATCAAGAGTATTAGTCTCACCTTTCGTTGCGGATTCTGTCTTTCCTTGCTCGGCTAACTGGGATATATCCCCGCATGCACCTACCCCCAGTGTTAGGGACCAAACTCCTAAACTATTGATAATTCGCATTGATAAGTCTCCTTCAGTGTTGTTATATGGCGTGATTGCCATGTTTGAGATACCTATCGGCGCAAATCAAATAAACTTTATAAAAAATAGTAAAAATAGGGATTTATATCTTAAGTTCTTAAGATTTTTGGGTAAGATATCTATAAAACCGCAAAAGAAATTCACTCTATTGCTGGTATATGCGGCTTTATCTCTCCAAAGAAATAATTTAATGCAGTTATTCTAGTTGCTTAATAGTGATTATAGCTATGCGGAAAGACTCGACCCGCAAAGATCCTCATGGTTTGTGCAGAATTGCCGATAGATCAGATGTAAGAGGAGGTTGAGGTTGAGTATAAGCAGCAAAGAACGTCTAGCCTACTTGAGGAGCTTGGTTGAGCCTTGTCCTCCGAGTGGCTATTCGAGTTACTCAATCTACCTTAAACAGCTCTACGAAGAGATGCAAGCCTTCATGGCTGACGAGTCTTATAACTACAATCTGTTTTCTGAAGACCTCGGTTTGGGTTTCGGAAACGTTTCATGGCTGATCATTCATGGCAAGCGTAAGATGACTCTGCAAAGTGCAGCTAAAATTACTTCAGCTTTAGCCTTGCCAGACAAACAAAAAAGATATCTCAAAGCCTTGGTTTCATACAACAACTCCAAAGACATTGAAAAAAGGCAGACCTATCTTGATCAGTTGATCGGCCTTAGGAGTCAGGTGGCTAAGGGGGATGAAGAACGCTTCGTTTTAGACTTCTACAGCCATTGGAGTCATGCAGTGATTTTTGAAATGGTGGGACTTGAGTCCTTTGAGTCAGATCCTGATTGGATTTCAAATATGCTTCACACCAAGTTGAGCAAGAAGCAGATTCAGGAAAGCTTGTCTCTACTAGAGAGACTTAAACTCATTCAATTTGATGAAACCAGAAATAGGCATGTTAAATTAGTGGAAGATTTTGAGTCTCCAGCAACAGTGCCAGGAATTGGTGTGATGCAGTTTCACCTTAAAATGATCGAGCTTGGTATGGAGGCCTTAGAGCAAGTACCACCAGATAGCAGGGATTTCAGTGCGTTGACTCTTGCTATTTCCGAAAAGGGGCGGGATGCGATTAAAGAAGAATTAGCGGCATTTAGAAAATATCTCATGTTCATAGCTTCCAAGTACCCGGAAAAAGATCAGCTGGTGGAACTGAACTTTCAAATGTTTAACCTTACAAAAAGTGTGTCCGAGGGGGGCAAGTGAAAGTATATCTTCGGCCAGTACTATATATTATGATTTGTTTGGGGTGCGGTGTAAACACATCAAACCCAGGAACAAATGGTGGCAGCAAAGGCACGACCATGCTCTTAAAGTTACCGCAATCTCAGAGCGGGGCATCCTTGGGCCTCAATATAGTGGGTGTAACTCTTAAGGGAAGCCAACAGTATAATGTTTCAGAGAGTGTTACCGCTAAATCTGGGCAGCAAGTGGCCTTGTTCTCGCGACAAACCGTGCCAGCCGGTTCTTATACTGCTGTTGAGCTTTCTCTCGATTCCAATACGCCATTGACTTTCGTGGATAGTTCTGGGAGCAGTCAGCAAGTGTATGTACCTCCAGTCGAAGTATTCGAAGCCATTGATGACGACTTAGATTTGGAGAATGGATTTCAGCTTCAAGATCATGGTCGTATTGCAGTCCTGCTCTCACAAATCAAAAGAGATTTGAGCGTTATAGAAGAATCCGAGCAAATATTTTCACTCCAGTATGATTTTACAACTAGCTTGATCCCGCTCTCAGAGGCTCACCCTGTGATTCAGGATTATTACAGTGAAGCGGGTCTCGCTGATGATGCCTTGATTTTTGACGCATCTATTGACGAAATCGACTTTGAAGAATTTGACTACGACTTTGATGACTGTCTGGAGGATGACGATGATTGTGATGAGATCGATGCAGGTTCAGGGATTCTTGCGATAGAGATCCTTAGCGAAGATATTGATAGAGCGTGCCTATATCAGCTTGAAACAGAGCTTGAAACAATCGAGAGCGATAGTTCATGTGAAGGTGCTAGCGCAATAGCCACCACGGATGAAGATCGTTTCTTTGAAGCAATTGTCGAGGCCGATTCATATTTAGTTTCGTTTTGGAAGGGTGAAGAATTTTTTGCTACTGGTCAGGTGGAAGTCTCGGATCAGGATGAGGCTTACTATGTTTTGGACTCATCGGGGACTTTACAGAGAGAAAGTGGTAGCGAGGACGAGAATTGAACTCGTGACCCTAGGATCGGGAGTGTAAATCTCTCTGTGTATGAGCCTTGACTCACAGGATTGCGAACCACCCTGGTTATTAGTTGTAATAACCTTCTATTCTAGTGGTTAGAGAGGACTAAAGTGCCAAGATTACGAAATTTAAAGGCTCAAGTTAATTTTTTTAATAAGTCTGTTCCTCCAAATAAGCTCATCTCTATGACAAACTAACCTAATCAATTAGCAAATGTCCCTTTGGGTCTCATTTTGACTTCGTCTTCAATGGTCGCTTGTGTTTCTAGCTTCTGAATTATTATATTCAGAAGGAGCCACCCCTGAAATGTCAAGGAGCAAACAATTGATACATCTTCTCGATCTTCTATGGGTAGAAAGCCTATTGTGCTTAAATCAGTTTAGTATTCTAGATGACCTTGAGCCACTAGTTGGGACACTCCTCACTTGACGTTGGAACAAGCTGTAACCTAAATCTGGCAAGGATTTGAAAGATAGAGATCTTCGTTTTGAATCCTCTTTCTTCTCATCAACTCTTGCAGAAGAACTCTATCTGCTAGATGGTGCTTTGATCGAATTCTATAACTAGCTTTTTGAATTTTTTTAACCACACGCGCATATCTTTCTGCCGAATTGTTAGTCGATTGAAAATCTTCACGTTGGAAGTAAAACGATAGTGAATCAAATAGTCTGTTGGTCATTCTAGACTGAAACTTACCAAAATGATGTTCGACAAATAGAAGCTTTCTATCAGCTAGTTCTTCCCAGCTTCTTTGAGCTGTCTCAAGGTTTGGTAATGCTTCCTCATCTAAAGTCCAAATAGAGTACCAACTTTCGACGAAATTGCGAATTTCGACTATTTTAGGTGCTAGTGGTGACCCCAGCACTTGCTGATACCTTTTCTGGATTTCATCGCTTCCATAGCCTTTATTGCTTGATATATCAAATGCTAGTTTGATAAGTACTTCTCGAATATCTTTTATCTGATCCCAAGATTCCCATCCTTCCGCAACTAATTCTGCTGAATGTGTTTCGGATTGCTCGCCTTTGTTTAGTCTCTTAGTGGAAACTATATCGTTTTTAGGAGAGCTTCGATACTTCCGCAAAAATTTGTCTGGATCGCTAAGCCATTTTTTTATCGTATTTCTACTGATCGAAAAATCCCTAGCTAGTTTTCGAGAGGCTACTCCACTACTATGAAGATCCAGGACTTTCTCAACAAGTTCTCTAGTTTTCTTTGTAACCTGCTGAGAATCTTTCCTTGGAGGCTTTGGAATAGACTTTCTGATATCACGAACGGCCTTCTTTGCAATGTTTACTAGTTTCTGACTCATATGAAAAAGGCATAGCTGATGCCTTGTTTTCGGCCATACCGTTTTTATAACCTCAGGATAAAGAGCGGACTCGTCTGTTACTACCTGATCAGGTTCGATTCCATTCTCTTTTAGTTTTAGGTGAAATTTTTCGACATCTTCAGAATCAAATGAGTCATGACTCACTAGATAGCCTACCAACTCGTCTTTTTGATTAGGGTTTGTAGCCAGTAGAATCCCTAAAGCACCACTATAAGCTTCATCGATACACAGGACTCCAGAAGTTTCGCTAATTACTTGTGGCTCTAGCTTTTCTTTTTGGTCGCCAATCACCTGTGCTGCTCTTGTAACCCATTTTCGGATTGCACTTTCTGAAACTTTTAAACCAAAATCACGTTCGAGTCGTCTCACTACTTTAGATACAGGCATCGAATCTTCTATAACCGAAGCTACGGCAACATTGACAACTCTATTCGTAAATAATGCTTTCGGGAGAATATAATTTAGATTGTTTCTAAAGTAATTCTGACAAGAATTGCATCTATAGACACCAATTTTTATATCAAGAAGTGCCTGACCTGCGCTGGTTATATCAATCGCTGATCTTCGTGCATACCATACTAAGGGACAACTAGAATTGCAGTTTTTACAAACAGACTGATCAGGAGCATCATCAATTACTTGAAACCGTGTAGCCAACATATCCATAGTTTGTCCTGTTTTCAGGTCATTATGGATATATTTTTTTCAACGTCAAGTGCGGAGTGTCCCAACCCCTGGCTCACTTTCTTCACCATTGGGCAATGGGACAGCTAAGCAATTTTTATACAGCTTCTACTCAGATGGCCAATCTGGCGGTACTAGTTTGAGGCCACTTCTCCAACGTTCAGCAACTGAGCCTTGATACCAGTCTTCATTTAAGTCAGCATGTTCGGTGACTATAATTTGTAGCTTTTTGGAGGCAGGTACAGAGTCAAAGATAAACTTGAACATATTTTTTACTGCTTCACGATCTTCTTCATCTATCTCTTCTATTGCTCCAACAATGTCCCTCTCCGGAGGAAAATAGACTTGTGAGGGCTGATCCAAGAATAGGAAGCCTGGTACAGGGCGGCTTTGCTGGATAAACCACCTGTGTAAGGCGATATGACTTATTAAATGATATCCAACCCAATTCTCACCGCTCCCCATCCTTTTCATTGGGACGGGGCCATTTGCTGTGTCAGAAATTATAGTTAATTTTTTAAAATCTAGTCGCAATGGGTGTTCAGAGTGTTCAAGCTCAAGATTTCTCGCCCACTCAGACATTTGGGCCCCTAAGATTGATGATATTGAGTTCAGCTTTTCTAGTATCTGTTCATCGCTTACTTCTTCTTCAAGTAGGTTTATTTGACTAATTATATTTTTAGCCCTTAACTCTAGATTCCTTGAATCCGGGAGATCAGGGAGGCTTTCGAGATATAGAGATATTCTTCCAAGTACATAGGCCCCTTTGTTGGCAGCTTCCTTTAATTTCTTAAGTTTGGCTGAAGCTTTAGATATGGCTTCTAATTCTGACCGATTCTTTCTGAGATGTTCATCTATTTTATTTAGATCTGACTGCTTTTTAAGTATGGCTTTTTCCATTCGTGGAGAAAATTTAGCTACATCTTTTAGTCTGTCTGTGATTATAGATAGCTCGGATTTTAATTCGATAACAGATGGTATGTTTCCATGGTTCTCTATCGATTGAGTACATAGAGGACAGCTATTTTCTTGGCATTCTTCATCAAAGATATTAATTGATTCCAAACGAGATCTTTGCTCTGTTGCTTCTCTGGAAAATCCTCGCTCGTCTTGTTGATATTTCTTGGCAGCATCAATTTCGTTTTTTAAGTTCTTTTTTTCAAGGATTAGTCGATCTCGCTCCAAAGTAAGTCGATCATGCTCTTTTAAGTGAGGATCTTCAGATTCTTTGTGAGCTTTTTCAGCAATTGTATGGGCGTTAATATATTTAAGAAGGGAAATAGTTTCTTCATAGTTCGCTGCAAAAGATGATGAAAGACCTGCTGCTCTTGCTTGAGCTAATAACGAAGAGGCTTTGCTAGTTCCTTCTCCCCGAAGTGACTTTAGCTCTTTAATTTGCCTCTCAAGTATTCTTAGTTGTGCTTTCAAGTGTTTTAGTTTTTCAATTATGCTTAAGTATTCGTCTCCAACAGCTCCGAGAAAGTATGGGAGAGTATCTTTGATTGCCATAGAGATAAAACTATCTGAAGCTTTATGGAATAATTGTTCTCGCCTAATAATCTCATCTTGTTGCTGAAAGCAAAATGTCAAAGCATGCCTAATATTTGCTGATATTGCAGGTCGACTGTGGTGTTCGGCAGGTTGGTGTAAATTTTCTTTAATGCCGGACCACTCACTCAATAGTGAGCGCAAACCCTCAGTATTTGTATTTGGCATTATGCTCAACGCATCAGGGGTTGATATTTCAGAGCCAATTTCAAAATAACAGCTTTCGCTAGATTTTTTACCTCGATTTGGGATCTTCCTCGCAATGAAAGCAAAACCATCTCTTATTTTTAATCCTAGTCCAAACCAGGAAACACACCTTCTTATTGGACCTTCTGGAACATTACATTCATCCGAACAGAAGCAATAGTCAACAATATCGATCAAGGATGACTTTCCAGATTTTGAGGCTCCAGTAATGATATTTAATTCACCTGCTTTTAGAGATAAAACTCGCTGTCTTTTATCATGGCTATAGATTACTATATTTGTTAATTGTATTGTCACGGTCTAATACCCATTATAGCTAAGGTTGTATTCGGGTTTGGGCTCATTCCTAGCCATTTCCCAACTAAAACGGCTTTTTTTGCACACTCTTGTACTTCAGGAGTTGAGCCATTAAGCACCGTCTTTACTTTACGAGCCCAACTCCTGTTGGCTTGTATCGAGAATCCATCGAGTTTTATAAACTCATTATTTGCTGCAAAAAGAAGTGATTCTCTTGTAAATCTAACCATATTTTTAGCTCTAATTTGAATTCTGCTTTTCAATATCGGATTCCGCTCCAGCCAAACAGTCATAGATGTTCTTGTGCTTTTAGGAAGTGACTCTCTAGTCCTTTTATCCAATACGATGGGTAGAATAAGGAAAGCTTCAGTAAATGAAAAATCTCGATTACTTGTGGTATGAAACCCAGTTGCAGCATGCCAGATAATGTTAGAACAAAAACTTGGGTTCAGCAGTGTTCTTTCTTCAGTGGTACGTTCTTTCCAATTCATTTAGAGCTACCCTGCCCAGATAAAATAAGTTCGAGTTTGTATCGAAATTCCGGATGCCACCCAATTCTAGAATCGTTCGAAAGTATATGAAATGAACCGCGGGATATAAAAGGCTCAGTAATACCTTGTCGGATATGGAATATGGTCCGTTCAGCCCACTTTAGTACTGATTTAGCTGCTTGTTTTTTTGTTTCTTCGGTGGGCATGTCTCCAATGTCATCTCTCATAGACTCAAAAACAATTTCCCATTCATCCAAAAGCTTTTTTTCGTATTTTCTAAGATCAATATCGATAATGAGATCATCGCGTATCCATCTTGACCTTTGCTCATAGGCTCTGTAGTAGTCTCGTATTGCTAGAGCTACCCTTCGTTTTCCTACGCTTATTAGATTTAATTGTTTTACGAAAACAAAGCTTGCATGAGTTTCTTCTATACCTTCATCAAGAGTAAAATCTAGTAAGTCGTCATCAATAGGGAGTGAATCGGTTTTGAATTGATCTCTTAAGTCTGACATTTGTGACTCCAGTTCTACAGACCCTACCCAGTCTGATCCTGGTTCGGATAATTGTCCTAATATCCTTCGAAACCACCAACCCTCCAATCTCTCTTGAAATTGCTCCAGGTGCTCGCTTCGTGCAGCCCAATAGATTTCGTCGCGTATTTCTTGGTCAAGAGAGCTTATATTTGAGGAACAATCGATAATGACCATTTTACTTAATATTGACTCTCTCTCTTCTGGAGTGCTATCAAGGTAGACTTCATATGCTCGTTTATTCTTCTCATTAGTTGACGTTCTAGCAGTGGCATCTAATAGTTCCCTTGCTAAGCGAACATTTCTTTTCTCTTTTTTTAGTAGGCAAGCCGCTGAACTGTCGGACGCTGAACTTGTTGTCATTAAAAACAAGTTTGTTGCGCTAGAGATACTTCTATCTCTTTTTAATTCAAACCAGATGCGAAGTGTTTTCCAAATATCTGGGCTTGCATCAGTTAATGAAGCAGCAGACTTCATGTGATGTTTCGTTTGTAGTAATTCAGTAGGAGTACCTGCATTGGTGCCAAAAGTTACATCATCAAGTGTTTCTATGCTAACTGTGAAGGTGTCTTCTTGTTTTAGCTTATTTAGGGAGAGGAAAAGGGCGACTCTAACTTGGTAGAGATAACCTAATGCGGCATCTGTTGCAGAAAACGATGAACTCAAAAAAGCTCCTCTAGCATGTACTTTCTACTATTACTAGTCTGTAGTCTTTCAAGATTATCAGATTTTGTTAAAGCCTTGAATTTCTTTTTGAAGCGAACTAAGAGGGGAGTCTATGTCGAAAGATAACTTGTTTGAAAGTAGAATAGCTCTATTTTAGATTAGAACCTACTAGAACCAAGTTAGTCCTAGGTCGCCATAAAGATATGTCTCTTAAGGAAAAATTTATCTAATTATATTGGGAGTTTAGTGGTAGCGAGGACGAGAATTGAACTCGTGACCTCAGGATTATGAATCCTGCGCTCTAACCAACTGAGCTACCTCGCCACAGCTTGAGGGCTTTAATTAATAGAGACTTCCTTAGTAATTGTCAACCGAATCTCTTGGCCTTTTCAAGAAAAAAGCCTAGGTATGAAACCTAGGCTTTTTGTGCGTATCTAGGCGCGGTAATCTGGCAGAACAAGCAGTTCGTGCTTTGCTACAAAGTCCTCGCATCGGTCTAGTGCCTGGACAAAAGCAGTCACTTTTTCCATGTTGGTCAGGAGAGAGCAGCCGAATCGCACAGCAGCCTGACGTATTTGAGATCCTCGGGTTAGTTCTTTCCGCTGGGAACTCTTGGGAATATTGATGACAAAGTCTACCAAGCCTTCTTTGATAGCCTTGATGACATCCTGATCACCCTCCCCGGGCCAGTCTAGGGCGGTTACTTCTATGTTGTGCTCCCTAAGGTACTGAGCCGTGCCTTTGGTTGCATAGAGGGGCATCCCCAGCTTCTGGAGGGTTTGTGCCGCAGGCAGGAAGCGGAGCTTTTCCTTTTCTGAGCCTGAGCTTACTAGGACGCCTTTTTTAGGGCGGTGGACCCCAGAAGCTTCCAGGGCAAGCAAGAGAGCAGAATCAAAATCTTCACCAATACAGCCAACCTCACCGGTGGAGGCCATTTCGACTCCTAGGATGGGGTCGGCGCCGCCGAGTCGCTTGAAGCTAAACATGGCAGCTTTCACACCGACGTAGTCGAGATCGTCTTCGTTGAAGCGGCTCAGGTTGGGCTTACCACCGATCATGACGTCGGTAGCAACATCAGCAAGGTTAAGGCCAACGGCTTTAGAGACAAACGGGAACGAGCGAGCTGCCCGAGCGTTGCACTCAATCACTTTAATCTCACCTTCTTTGGCGAGGAACTGCATATTGAATGGTCCGTTGAGTCGCAGACCCTTTGCGATCTTACGGCCGGCCCTACGCACTCGTCTTACCGTTTCTACATAGAGTTTCTGCGCTGGCACCACCATGGTGGCATCACCAGAGTGAACGCCGGCGTTCTCAACATGCTCACTGACGATGGCGGTTAAGATCTCACCTTCTTTAGCAACTCCATCGAGCTCGATCTCCCGAGCCCCTTCTACAAACTCCGAAATCACAACCGGATGATCCGGGGAAAGGTCGACCGCTTCGGCAAGACAAGAGTTAAGAGAGTCAGCATCATAGGCCACATTCATGGCAGCACCAGATAGAACGTAGCTCGGTCTTACCAAAATGGGGAAGCCGACCTTGTCGACGAAGGCGTTGACTTCCTCTTGGGTGCGAGCGGCAATCCAACGAGGCTGACCGATGTTGAGTTCGTCAAGTAGAGCCGAGAATCGGCTACGATCTTCTGCTGTATCAATGGTGTCAGGGCGATGGCCAAGAAGTTTTATCCCAGCGTCAGAGAGAGGGTTGGCAAGACGATTGGGTAGCTGACCACCCATACTAGCCACAACCCCTACAGGTCGCTCAAAATCGCAGATGTCTAAGATGCGTTCGAGACTCAATTCCTCGAAGTATAGCCGGTCGCTACTGTTGTAATCTGTAGATACGGTTTCTGGGTTACAGTTTACAATGATACTCCGCCAGCCAGATTCTTGAAGCTTTCGGCTGCAACTTACAGCGCACCAGTCAAATTCCACGGAAGTTCCGATGCGATAGGAACCACCACCTAGAACCACTGCAGAGAACACCTTGTTATCATCCGGCAATGGATCATCAAAAACGCCGCCGTAAGATAGGTAGAGGTAGTTCGATGGCGATGGGTACTCACCAGCTGTGGTATCAATTTTTTTAACCACAGGGCGAATGCCTAGCTCGATCCTAAGTTTTCGGATGGCAAGAGATGCTTGCTGTATCTCGCGACCGGAAACTTCTTTCCCAGCTGCTTGAAAGGCTATTGCTGCGATCTGCTCATCACCGAAACCGAGCAGTTTCCACTGCCGCCAAGTGTCTTCTGAAGTGTTTAAAAATGCTTGTTGAACAAAAGGCTTCGCTTCGAAAGATGTATCGATCTTTGCACCGATCTCGCCAATCTTAGCTTCGGCATCGGTGATTCGCTTTGTTTGGTACAGAAACCATTGGTTAATACCTGTGAGGTCATGGACCTGGTCGATGCTCCAACCGCGACGCAGAGCTTCGATTACAGCGTAGAGTCTAGTATCAGTGGGTCGTGATAAGGCCTCCGATAACTCATCGTCGTTCAATGCGGGGCGCAGCATGGAAAGGCCTTGAGCAATTTCGGTAACCATCCTTGTTGCCTTTTGTAAGGCTTCGGGAAAGGTTCTGCCTATGGACATCACTTCGCCAACCGATTTCATTGTTGAACCTAGGTCGTGACTTACGCCTTGGAACTTGAGGAGATCCCAACGAGGCATTTTTATAGTGACGTAATCGAGTGCAGGTTCAAAGAACGAATAGGTAATGCCAGTAACTGGGTTCTTTAGCTCTAGAAGATCATAACCTAGGACTACTTTTGCAGCGATATAGGCAATAGGATATCCCGATGCTTTACTTGCTAAGGCACTGGATCGTGATAATCGTGCGTTCACTTCAATGATGTAAAATTCTAAGGAGTGTGGGTCGAGCGCGTACTGAACATTGCACTCACCAATGATGCCAAGAGAATCGACGATTTTCAAAGCTGCATTTCTGAGAATTTGATACTCATCATCAGAAAGAGACTGGCTTGGGCAAACCACAATTGAATCGCCGGTGTGAATCCCAAGGGGATCGAAGTTTTCCATATTACATATGGTTATCGTATTCCCTTCAGAATCCCGCATCACCTCATATTCAACTTCTTTCCAACCCTTCAAAGATTTTTCGATTAAAACTTGGGGCGATGATGCTAGGGCTGGTTGAGCTAAGGCTTGCAGCTCTTCTTTATCATTGGCAAAACCGCTTCCTAGACCACCAAGTGCATAAGCAGCCCGGAGAATGACGGGATAGCCGACTTTATCGGCCGCCTCTAACGCCTCGTCTACTGTATTGCAAGCGAAGCTAGCAGGAACAGGCATATTGATGGACTTCATCTTCTGAGCAAATTCGTCGCGATCCTCTGTCATGCGAAGGATTGCTGCTGGTGTTCCTAGATTCCTTACCTGGTATTTTTCTAGGATTCCAGCATCGTCAAGCTCCATCAGGCAGTTTAGAGCTGTTTGACCACCGAAGCCAGCGATGATGGCATCGGGGCGCTCTATGGCGATGACTTTTTCAACCCATTCTAACTCAACAGGATAAAGGTAAACTTTAGTCCCCTCTTCAGGGTTGGTCTGGACTGTGGCGATATTGGGGTTGATGACCACAACATGGATACCCTCTTCCTTCATCGCCTTGATGGCTTGTGTTCCTGAATAGTCAAACTCACCAGCTTGGCCAATAGAAAGCCCGCCAGAACCCAGAAGTAGAACTTTTGGTGCTCGTCCTAGTGACGCTAACTCTTTAATCATCGGCATTATTTTTTGACCTCGGCAAGAATGTTCTCAAAAATCCAGGCGGTATCTCGTGGTCCCCCAGAGGCTTCGGGGTGAAACTGGATGCTCTTAAAAGGTTTGGATTTGTGACGAATGCCCTCGATGGTGTCATCGTTGACATTACGGAACCAAACTTCCCAGTCATCCGGTAAGGAGTTGTCTTCCACAACGTAGCCATGGTTTTGGCTAGTGATAAAGCCTTTACGAGTTCCTACCTGATAGACAGGTTGGTTGTGGCTGCGATGACCGTAAGCCATGCGTCTAGTGGTAGCGCCAGCAGCTAGGGATAATATCTGGTGTCCTAAACATATGCCGAGGATAGGTTTGTCTTGCTCAAACAGTTCTGCGACCCGCTGCCTTAAATCACCTGTGCGGGTAGGATCGCCGGGACCATTGGATATTAGCCACATATCACAGTCGACCGTGTTTAAGTCTGTGTCCCAAGGAATCAGTTCGACCTGGCAATCATGTTCCAAAAATTGCCGAATGATATTCCACTTTACACCACAATCAATCACGGCAACTCGCGTGCTTCCCTCACCAAGTACGACACGTTCTTTGGTGGAAACTTCGGAAACAATATTGTTCATGCCGGGATCAAAAAAAGCTGTGGGGTGGGAGGGGGTGAGGTCGGGGCCGTAATCGCGATAGCCTTGTTCATCATCGGGTTCGACTCGACCAAGGATATTAGGGGTGGATCGAATCAGGTGTACCAGGTGTCTTGTGTCGAGTCCTATAATCCCTGGTACCCCATGCTCTTTGAGCCAATCGTCCAAGGTGTGGAAACTATTCCAATGGAAGGCTTCAGGGCTATCGATGGTAAGTATAACAGCTGCAGCCTGGGGTTTGATACTTTCGAATCCACGTGGTATCGGTAAGCTTAAATCCTTTGGTGGATTAGGGATTCCATAGTTTCCAATGAGGGGGTAAGTAAAACAAAGGATTTGACCGAAGTAGGAAGGGTCAGTGATGGCTTCACTATAGCCGACCATTCCTGTGGTAAAAACCAACTCGCCACTTGCACGAAGAGGTGCTCCTATGAGATCTCCTGTAAAGCGGCTGCCGTCTGTTAAAACTAGTGAGCATTTACGCATGTAGGAATTAGCCTCCAGACAGGGGGTGCCTAAAATTTCGGATCAACATAGCCTAACGGGATCGAATTGGCTATGATTTAGTCGCAGAATTCTGAATGAATTTGATAAGTATTTGTGGCATATCGACAAACAGTGAAGGAGTTCAACATGAATCAAGACAATCCCACCGTGATTGTTTACGCTAAGAGAACCGCGGTTGGTAAAATGAGTGGCGCATTTGCATCAGTTCCCGCTCCCAGACTGGGTGCTGCCTTGGTTAAAGATGCCCTGCAAAATAGCAATATCAAAGGCGAAGAGGTCGATGAGATCATCATGGGCAACGTGCTGACGTCTGGTGTTGGGCAAGCTCCAGCGCGGCAGACAGCATTGTACGGAGGCCTGCCTCACTCCGTTTGTGCTACAACCGTAGGCCGTGTTTGTGGAAGTGGTCTGAAGGCTGTGATGCTTGCTGACCAAGCAATCCGTCTCGGAGATGCTAGGATTGTTTTTGCTGGTGGCCAGGAAAACATGACATTGGCTCCTCACTTGCTCATGAACGCCCGGGCTGGATACCGTTTTGGTTCGGTTGAAGCTAAAGACTCCATGCAGTGGGATGGGTTATGGGATCCCTATAACGATGTAGCAATGGGTAATTGCGGTGAAATATGCGCGAAAGAGTATAAGTTCAGCCGTGAGGATCAAGATGGATTTGCTTTGGAGTCCTATACCAGAGCCCGTAAAGCGGTAGAGTCAGGTGTTTTCGCAGAGGAAATCGTACCCGTTGAAGTAAAACAGCGGAAACAAACGGTTACGGTCGAGGTAGATGAGGAGCCGTTCTCTGTGGATTTAGATAAGCTTCCAGCATTGCGGCCTGCTTTCGATAAAGAGGGTTCTGTGACGGCGGGCAACGCATCCTCCATCAACGACGGTGCGGCGCTTCTTGTCATGACAGACCTTAAAACAGCTCAGGAAAAAGGACTCACACCGATTGCGAGGGTTGTTGGTCAAGCTTCTTTTGCCCATGATCCGGCTCATTTTACAACGGCTCCGATCGGTTGTATCAAACGACTTCTCAAAAAGACAGAGCTTAGCAAGGACGATATCGATCTTTGGGAAATAAACGAAGCTTTCGCTGTTGTGACTATGGCCGCGATGAAAGATATTGGAATTGATGCACGTAAAGTGAATATTCATGGAGGAGCAGTTTCAATAGGTCATCCTATTGGTTGCAGCGGCGCGCGCATTCTGGTGACTCTTCTCAATGCTCTAAAGCAAACTGGTGGTAAGCGAGGCTTGGCGACTCTTTGTATCGGAGGAGGTGAAGCTAGTGGCGTGATTGTCGAAATGATGTAACAGCTTTGCTTTTATAGATTTTCCTAAGGGCCAGGTTGCTGGCCCTTCTTAATTAACAAGAAAACGGGCAGTATTGGGTCGTTTGAATCCGAGCCACTCGAAGCTTCGGATTGGACCGAGACTTCTCAGTAAGCCACTGATCGATATCAACTTTTTTCCTATGATTTTCTTCGCGGATGCGGTCCACGTAAATCTTACAACAGCATTGACATTTTAGTTCAGGTGTTTCGTCTCCAGCATATTCGGGATGACGAAAGCAGATCATCTGGTTCATAGCAATCTCCATTGGCAACAAGATCAGCTCAGCAACATCATACTGTTTTTAAATGCAGTTTCTATGCCAGGGAGGGGCTAGGATGCCTCCAAATTATCGTCCATATTACTGGTACTTATCAGCTTCTCGATCAAGGTTGTGGTGAAGTGTTTGTAGAGTTTACGCGCGATCGTTCCATCCTTATCCAATACTTCCATAAAGTCGCTGCGCTTTATACTGAACAGGGAACATGAGTCCTGAGCAATAAATCTAACGTTGCTGGGGCGATCGATGAAAAGCCAGAGCTTGCCGATGGTCTCACCAGGCTTCATTGTATCAACATGTAGATCAACACCATCAATGAGCTTATAAACGGAAACCTGACCTTCTAGGATGAAAAAGATTCCTGCCGGTGCGTCTTTATAATCGAGAATTGTTTCTTCATCTTCATATCTCTTGATACTGCCATAGGACTTAAATTTGTTTTGCTGTTCAGTGCTTAAATCAAGCATAAACTTGGCTTCATGAAATCCAGTCCAATCGATTCCATCTACTGGCTCGCCATCAATGGTCTTGTGGCTATTAGGTGGTGATGGAATCTGAGGCAGCCCCAAGGGCTCTGTTCCCTCCTCGTCGTCGTCATCCAACGACATGGAAACGGGAGGTGGACTCTGATGCTCATGTTTAATAGCAGGAGAATCCATAATCAAGCCTCTGATCGCTGCATTGGGTAAAGGAATAGCTAGTTTAGCTTGTTTACCCTCGATATCTAGCTCGGCTGTATCTTCAATCTGCCGAAAGTCCGAAGTTGTCTTCTCGATACGAAATCGTTCATCGGCTTCATTGTCACTTTTTTCCTTTTCAGGTGTAGGTTTTGGTGCCGCGGGGCCTCTGGATGCAATTTCAATCCTCATGGCTGTTACTTTTTCAGATAGTTTAGCTCTATCGTAATTGTAAGCGGCGCGCTCAAAGTCTTCTTGAAGCTTGAACGAATCTCCAGCTTGCTCGAAAAGCTCCATCCGCTCGTAAACCATTCCTGCATATTCGTAGGCACCCGATTTAAAAAACACTTCGCTAAGCTTTAAGTGGTCATCCTTATCGAAGCCATCGAATTCAATTAGTGCGGGCCCTATATCAGCAGTGCTTTTCATGTAAATCGTTATGGCCTTTTCAAGTCGATTCTTCTTGATCAGTCGGCAGATCACTTCGACAATACGATTTTTTATAACTAAAACATCAGCAAGCCGAGTATCCATACTCTCGCTGGCGATATAGTTAATAATGACGTTGATCTCTGAATCACTAAAGTCGATGGACTCAATTTGAGGGTTTTTGTCGATCAAGTGTTTGTATTGTTGAATGGCTTTCTGGTGTTGCCCCAACTTGGTGAAGAGTCGGGCAGCCTCTCGATGCTTGCCAAGCTCCTCAAAGCATTCTGCGGCATTTTCGTAGTCCTTTGCTTCCAAGTAGTAGACCACAGCTGTCGCAATATCCCCAGTTTTCTTGCAGCATTGTGCTACTTCCGCAGGCATATTCGCCTTTTTAAAACATTCGGCCGCCTCCTTCCACATCTTGTGTCTTGCATAGATAATTCCTGCTCGATTGGGGCGATGAATTCTCATCAAAAGCGCAGCCGCTTCATGGATATGGCGACCCTTTTCTAAAATGTTGATCGCTTCTCGGGTCATGTTGAGCGATTCGAGCATCCGTGCCGAGGTTTTAAGGTTGCCTTGCTTATAGTAGCGAATAGCTTCTTGGTAGACTTTTTTCTGCTGCCTTGTGAGGATAATGCGATCAGACTTTCGCTGCCGGCGGCGGCGAGCATTGGTGGCATTATGAGTGTTGATCACACTCCAAAAGCCATAAGCTAAAAGGATGCCGGCTATAGCAATGATCGTTGCTGTGATGGGGCTCATAAAATCCTCAGCGGTTCTATGAGCTTATCGGTTGTTCTGGGAGAAGTTTGAGGGCTTTTTGAACTCTACAGGGCGTAGTTCACCCCAATTTGAGTGTAGGTATCATTGACATCTTCCTTCACCTCCTGCCCATCGACTAGGTCGACCCGGACTCCAGGGGTATATGTCTGCGTAATCTTTAATCTAAAATGACGATTTAGATGAATGGCTATGCCCAGTCCGTAGTTAGGAACGGCCTTGAGGGTTTCCCGAAACTTCGTGGTACTGCCTGGGTAGCGAACCTCTGTAAAGTAGTCTCTCCGGGCCACTCCACCAAAAACAAAAGGTGAGACTCGGCCATGGTATAAGATGGCAGTTAGGTCGATGGAGTTGGTTACGATATCTGTATTGTCTTCAAACTCATAATATAGCGTTGAAGTATCAGTCGCTTCTTTGCGTAAACCGGATTTTTCTACAAACGAGCGTCGGTGAGTGAGGCCGATCCGTAAGAATGAAGCTATAGCCAAGGATATATTGCCACTGATGATAGAGCTTTTTTGAGTTTCGAGGCTGTAGTTTGATGTTGAAGTAGCCCCTGATAAGCCTATGCTAATGCTTCCAAATGAGTTTTGACTCATGATTAGAAACAAAAACATTATGATCATAGAGTTCATCTTAAGCTCCCGTTTCAAGGTGGTCGCTATGTCCTTCATGTAGTATGATACCAGCATTTGGTAGGTCAATTATGCCTTGGTCTAGATTTGTCGTGGCTGTAATGTAGGGAGAGTGGGATGCGAAACTATCGGGACTGTGTGGTTGCTGTCATCGTTGGTGAGAATGGCCTAGTTTTCGCTGGAGAACGTGACGATCGCGCTGGTGTCTGGCAGCTGCCTCAAGGGGGGATTGATCCAGGTGAAAGCCCTAAAGAAGCCCTCTTGAGAGAACTGCGAGAAGAAATCGGAACTGACAGGGTAAGGGTGGTTCGAGAAGGGCAAGACTGGATACACTACGACTTTCCCGAAGATCTTGAAGCACCCATAGCTAAGAAATTCCGGGGGCAGCGACAGAAGTGGTTTTTACTGGAGTTTTTGCAAGACGCGGAGCCATCCATTGAAAAGTCAGATAAGGAATTTGCTAGCCTGTCTTGGAAAAACCCCGCAGAGCTCATGCGTGATATAGTTGCTTGGAAGAAGGAAGCTTACGAGAAAGGCTTCGAAATTTTTTCACTGATTAAGGAATAGATTCCTATGTCTAGAGTGGGTCTGGTAAATATGGTGATTGGCTTTGGTGTGCTGTTCTTTGCGGCGGCATCGGGAAGTTTTATAGCCTTTGATTTGACCGAAGGTTACTTGAGGGACAATACCTTACTGGATTCCTGGCAGTCTGTTTTGATGCAAAGTTCTCACGGTCACACCAACTTGTTTGCAAGCATACATATTCTAATGGGTCTCACCTTGCCTTACACAAGGCTGCCTTTCAGTTGGCAGTGGGTTCAAACCTTCTGCTTTTTCTGCGGTACCATGGCTATGGGGCCTGGAATGATGGCGCGAGCTTATGCAGGCCCTACCGATACGCTAGATCCCACAGGCATCTTGGTCGGGGTTGGTCTTTCCTTGGCACTGTTGGCGTTATTAAGTCACTTTGCTGCCCTCTCCTTTCGCTTGGTTCGCACACCATGAGGATCGTTAGTCTCGTGCCCAGCACCTCGGCAAATCTCTGTGCTTTTGGCTACCAGGATCAAATTGTTGGATGTACAAGCTTTTGTGTGGAGCCTCCAAACTTACATCGGCAATGCCAGCTTGTAGGGGGCACCAAGGATCCTGATCTGAATCTGATCCGAAGCCTAGAGCCTGACCTCGTTTTTGTGAATACTGAAGAAAATCGACGCCAGGACATTCGTGTCCTAGCCGCTGAATACCAGCTAGTGGAAGACTTCCCTCGGTCGCCCTATGATGTCGTGCCGATGCTTCGATCTTGGGCAGAAATTTTGCCTTGCAGTAAGTTGATAGTAGAGACTGCTGAAGAAATTGAAGCTCGCTTGAGCCAGGTTCAGTCGAATGGCAAACGTGGTAGCTTTGTATATTTGATTTGGCAAAATCCCTATATGGTGGTCGGTCGTGATACCTATATATCGAAGCTGCTTGAGATTTATGGCTATGAGAATGCTGTCGAGAGTAGTGAACGTTATCCCGCATTGGATGCAGCTGCATTGCGGGACCTAAAGGCTGACATCGTGTTCTTTTCCTCTGAACCCTTTCCTTTTCGCAAGCGCCAGATGAAACAGTGTTTTGAGGAGTGTGAGCTTAAGGGGGAGCCCTTTAAGATTGATGGTCGGTTGATGTCATGGCACGGGATTCACCTGCTTCGGGCGATGGAAAGCCTCGGGAGGTCTGGGACTGATTCAGAATTAATGAGCCAAGTAAATTTCTAAATGCACTTATCTAGGTAAGCGAGTCGTAATGCTTATCCAAGATCTATGCTAGCTGGCTTTAAGGTGATCCATAATTTCTTGTGCTCGCGATCGCTGCTCTTCGTCTTTTATAAATCGAAGCTGTCGCTTGCCTTGGATTAGTTCTAAAAACTTTTTCTTATCTTGAATGATGTCTAGAAGTTCCTTATAGGCGTCGCGCACTTGAATTCCACGATCGATGAAATCATGTAGCTCATCAATCCCGAATGGTTTCTTTAGATAGCCATCCGCTTTGGTATCGATCGCAGTTTGCTGAGTCTCATTGAGAAGTGCTCCACTGACTAGAAAGACAGGGATGGACGGGTCATGGTTTTTAACCTTTTTCATGAGTTGAATCCCGTCCATCCTAGGCATTTTGATATCGCTGATCACGAGATCGATTTCTTTGTCTTTCAAAGTTTCTATGGCTTCCTTGGCATTTTTTACAACGATGACCCGAGAGAAAAATTTGTTGAGATGAATTTTAAAAAACTTGAGAAGAGTATCATCGTCGTCAACGACCAGAATATGCGAGGTCCGATTGTACGTGCGGTCCTGGATTGTCATAAGTACTCCTAAGGAACAATACTTCTCTGATAGTGACTTTTCGTCAAATTCTAGACCGTGTTTAGAAAACACGCCTTTCAAAATTAAAAAATCAATAATTACATGTTCTTACTTTCCATCGAGAGTCGGCTATCCCTGAGTCCTTGGATCTGTACTTTCGCGAGTTCTTTGATTTCTGCTGTCTGTTCATTGGACTGGAGAACCTCATAAAACAATCTTAAAGCAGTATTTTTATCATCGAATTTGTCGACCATCAGCACAGCCAGGTTGTAGCGAGCAAAGGCGTTTTCAGGATTTTGATCGAGAGCTGTTTGCAGTGAAACCTTTGCAGATGTGTAGCGACCCATTTTCTTGAATAAGATGCCCTGGGAGATATAAGCATTGGTGTGATATGGGTTGTGCTTGATGGCGTTCCGAAGGTCAATCTCTGCGCTCTTATACTGTCCCTTATTAATGGATAAATTTGCCCGATTAACCAGCGCTGAAACGAGGTGGGGGGATTTTTCGAGAGCTTGGTTGTAATAGCTTTGAGCCTTTCGATATTGTCCCCTTTGGGATGCCACGATCCCTAAAATATTGAGCAGTTCAGGCTGGTCTTCAAGGTGATCCAAGCCACGTTTGGCGATAAATTCAGTCATATCAAGCTTATGATCTTCCAAGTAGGACCCTGCGAGAGCTATGTAGGCATGAGTAAACTTAGGGTCATCGCTGATCAGTTCACTAAGAATTCTATGGCCTTCATCCTTTCTATGACTTTGGAGGAGGCCTAATGATAAAGTGTATTTGTATTTAAATAGATCAATCTTTTTTGGCTTTTCTTGATCTGCTAGAATTCTCTTGGCGGCAACAATATAGTCGAAAGATTTCTCAACTTGGCTGCGGAGCAAATATATTTGAGCTAGTTCTATCAGAGCATCTAGATGCTCCGGGTGACGCCTTAAGACCTCACGATAGCGAGTTTCGGCCTTAACAAGCTGGCCGATTGATTTTTGGTTTCGCGCAAGCTCAAGCACCTCATCTAGCTTGAGGTCTGGCTTCTTTTCACTGTTGGAAATTTTCTTAGTGATCTGCTGTCGTTTACGTTGATCAGGATCCGGTTTAAAAAAGTGCTGCCAAGCCATGACTTTTTCAGGATTAAGGTCTTCTTTACTAACAGCAACCAGCTGAGATGCTGTGCTCTTTGGTAAATCTTCCCTGCTAGGAGACAGTGGTATATCTAGGGTGTCTTCTTGGTGATCACTAATACAGGAGCTTAGGGCAAGGGCGAGGCAGAGTATTCTGAACATACTACATACTCCATTGTTGTGGCATAAGGGTTCCCATTGAATATGGCAGTTTTTCGTCATTGATTCGGAGTAGTTTATTGTCGTGGAAGCCTGCTAGCTTGATCATTGACTTTTTAACCCAAGGATTATGGCGATAGTCTTTTGGCTTTCGATTTCTTTCCATGATGTTTTCGCTATAGAACTGTTTAGCTAGCTGTTGAAAACGAATAGCATGATTTTTGATGCGCTTCCGGGTTCCTGACTTGAGCTTGTCATCTGCCATCAAAGCTTCATTTATCTCGCGGCTGAAGTTTTCAGCTGATTGTCCCAAATAGTAACGGGATTGACTAGCCCATGTAGGATGGCCTGATTTTATAGAAGTGCTGTAGGCTGCATAAAGCCTTTCGAAACGTTCTACTTTTTCTTTCACATTGTGAGTCCAATGCCCTTGACGCTCCCTGATCTTGAAGTCGACGAAAATTTCTCGCTGTTCTTCTCCCAGTAGAAAGCTTGCTTCTCCTAGTACTCGGCTATAGGCTTCAAAGTCGATCTTGTCTTTTTGCCTTTGAACATCCTTGCTGATGACTTTATACTCTTTTAAGGCGAGAGATTCGGAGCCTAAGGCATACTTCTGTTTGGCAACTAAAAGTCTTATTCCTAGTTTCTGCTCCCGTGAGGAGGCGGTGCTGAGCGCTACATTGCCATATCGAAGAGCGTTTTGATGGTCGGCTATGTCTGTATAGTATTGGGCTGCTTGGGTGTAGTACTTATGCTTCTTAGCCTTTCCTCGTTGCAGTTTAGCTAGCTGAACGCTGGCATCAGCGGCGACCTTAATGTCTCCTTCGGCTTGAGCAAGTGTGCTCGCTCGCTCCAGTGCGATACCAGCCCGAGAGTGCTTTGGGAAGCGACGACCCATTTTCAGGTACGCGGTGGCGGCTAGCTTAAAGCGCATCTGATATTCCAAGGACCTGCCCTTCAGATAGGCTATATCACCCTTATATCGGAAAGACTTCTGGTTTAACGCCATATCACAGAGCTTTAGAGCCGTAGCCCAATCACCAGCGATAGCGAGCATGTAAACCCCATCTCGAAATAATACATCTCGCTGTGGCAACCCAGGAAAGTCTTCCGCTATCTTGATCAGCAATTGACCAGCTTCAAAAACTTGCCCTTTGGAATTTAAATCATCGCTAGCATCTCTTACCGCTTGTGATAGGATGCCCTGTAGCTCGCGTCCTAGATTTCTACCGATCTGTGACCATTTTTCTAGTTTGAGATAGCGAGTCACCGTCTCTATGATATCGTCATGATCGCCAGATTGGACTTTCTGATAGACGATACCACGGATGGCAAGGGCTCGTTGATCAGCACTTGGTTGCGAGATCAGAACCCTGCGCCAGTATTCGCTGGCTTTCTTAAGTCTTTGCATGTCTCGATTGGCTGATGCTACCCTTAGCAGACCTTCAATATTGAAGCGCGACGTTGGAAATCGATTGGAAAATGCTTCTGCAGCAGTCTCAAAGTCTCTCAAGTGCTGTAGTACGATTGGGTCCTGGTAGGGTTTCTGATTTTTTTCCAAGCTTCGACCAAACTCTTGTCGCCAAATCTTCTCATAGCTCAGGACGAGTTGGTATGAGGCTAACTGAAGGTTTTTTTGGTCAACCTTTCTATCTTTGATAAGTGACTCATATATTTTTTTTGCCTCACCTAGGTGAGATGAAAAATAGTAGGCATTTGCTTGGCGTAGTAGCCACTCATGAGCCTTACTATGGTTTTGATTAAATTCTACAAGGATATGATAGTAAGATGCTGCAGTTTGAAAACTAGAGACTGACGCGTTGATCATGCCAAGCCGATAATAGTGAGCCGCAAGAAGTTGGCTGGCTGCAAGGGCCTTGATTTCCATGTTTTTGATCACTTCAAAGCGGTGGCGATATTGTGATCGCCACAGGCTATTCCTAGGTAAAAGTAAGGACAGCTTTTCTAGTGCCTCTAACCGCCGTTCTTCGTTTTCAATAGCACCGTAGGATTCTGCGAGGATCGTTAGGATATCTGGTAAATGCATCGCTCTTGGGAATCGATCAATGATGAATTCACCAAGATCGATAATATCTGTATGAATCTGACCGGATAGGTATCGCTTGAGTATTCTTAAGGCAATTCCACTAGAATAGTTGCGAAGAACCTTTCTACCAAGGGTAGCTTGAGTATACATCATGTCATTCTTCTCGTAGAGAGCATCCCCAATGAGTTCCATGGCGTCTTGCTCGATGTTATCCTTGATTGATAACTTTCCCATAGGGCGACCTGGCTGGAGTATTTCAATGGCTGTTGAGATGCACCGGCCTAGCTCAGCGGATCGATAAGCTGCCCAGGCAATGCGATATTGAATCCTAAGTAGTTCATAGTCTATATTACTTGCACTCAAGATTTTCATGATCCTGAGTGCCTTATCGTAACTCTTAAGTGCCTGAATCGCCTTTTCCTGATTAAATAGATGGTCCCCTATTGCCACGTGGGCATGTGCGCCGAATAGAGTTTTTCTCGCAATCTTAGCGAGTTGTTTCCATACTGTATACGCAGACTCTTTTTGATCAATAGAGGCTAGAGTGACGGCTTTTAAATATAGAACTTCCTCGCGTTTTTCAAAACGTGGAAAGCGTTTGCTAATGTCAGATAGTACCTCAAGAGCTTCGGAACGATATTGAGTTCCTGCCGTGACATCAAATTCTTGATAGTGATTGGCAATCTTATTTAGTATTTGAGCGAGATTTAGCAGAACGTAAGGAATATTATCTGCACGGCTGTGCTCTTCAATATGGTTCCGGTATTTTTCAGCAGCCCGCTTTAAGGCTGTGAGTTGCTGCTCTGACATGGAGCGCTTTGTAACATGGTACTCTTGCTTTAGTTGATCCCAGGCCTGACTAATCGTTTCTTTAGAGTCATAAACGCGACTTGCCTCGTATTGGTCAAAGCTATTCCAAAAGTGCTTGTATGCACGAACGCTTTCGGGGTTAGGAATCGCTTCACTAGCACTAGTGATAGGTGCCACACTCATAATAAGTATGATGAAGACTAATTTCATTGCTTTACCTCATACTCTAGATCTTTTAGATCCTCTTCCATTTTTGCTTCTATCTTGGATTGCTCTGTTTCCGATCTTCGTCGCTTTGCAGTGATATTGGTGTAGGAAGCCCATTGATTATCAGCCTTCCACTTCATGATTTCAGAGCGCTTTTCTTCTATAGCGGTTCGATAGTGTGCTAAGAGATTACCAATATCTTTTCCCAAGGCCTCTTCTAGGGTTTGACGCAAATTGTTCAACGCTCGTTGATTTGTCTCATAGACTTCTATGGATTCGTCTAGCTTGCTGAGTTTTAGAGTTAGGAAAATTCGAATTTTTTGATCGAGGCTTCGGTTCTGATTGAATAGCTGTTTGACCAGAAACTCCCACTTTTGCCAGGCATATAATGCATCCTGAGAAAGATGCTGCTCGGCTGGGGTATGATACTGGTCGCGAATCACCTGCATGAGCAAAGATTCTTCATAAGTTATTTGGGAGTAATCTAAAATAAATTTGTAAACACCCATATGATGGGATTGATTGGCGATATCTCGGATCGATCGACTGCGCACGATTTCCAGGGCTCGCTGGATGGACTGAGTGAGTCGTTCCCCGCGGGATAGCATCTCTTCTGTAATATCATGATGCTGTTGGTCTCGGTTGAGGTGCTCAAAGGCGCGTATTTTGGCGAGTCTCTGGAAAAGTTGATTATGGATGTTCCGTAGTTGGCTTGAGAAGTCAGCTAAAGTAACCCAGGATTGCCAACGGCCTCTATGATAGAGAAAGTCTTGATAACTCTTTTTGAGTGTTCGTCGTCGGTCTAAGGAGCGATCCAGCTGAATCTTTAGTTTGGGACTGATGTGTTGAGAGTACGCGTCTTTCTCTAGTGCTAGGAGTCGATCGCTCAGTGAAAATACTCGTTCTGCTAAAACTATCGTTTGATGAGATTGCTGATACCAACTAGGATTGAAATCCCTAGGTGTCATTTGACCAAGTGCAAAAATACTCGAACGAATCTCTGATCGTATGTCGCTGAGCTGACTCTGAAGCAAGTTGATCCGAGAGAAAAGATTTTCTGCTTTGGTAAATACTGGTGGTGGAGGAGAAACTATTTGGCCTCTGTCTTGAATCTCAATAATATCCGCTCGGCCTATTGCCGGCTTTTCAGAAACATCTGTTCGTAGCCAACGTTCAAACTTTTGGATCGCCTGATAGCGCTTAGCGAGAGATTGATCGGCCTCATTAGTTTGACCGATCTTGATTTCCAGATAGCCCATCAGGTGTTTGATCCGTTCTATTTGGGCGCGATTCTTATAGTTTTGAACGTATGATATGGCGGACACTAGGCTTTCTTCATACTGACCAGCTTTAAAATGTACGAAAACCGATTCGTAAATGGCATCCCCTTTCGCTAGAGACTTTGGATCAACCCGGTTGTAGTAGCTTAGAGCTGTTTGAAAATGATCCCGGATCGCCTCAATACGACCTAAGTTGAGGTATGAGTAGTTGCGATATTGAAAGGCTTCTGGAGCACTCATGGCAATTATTTTTTGAAAGCGTGCTTGAGACGTTTCGTAGTCGCCAGCTTGGAATGGAATCATGGCAGAAAAATAGAGATTTTCGGCGCTTAACCGCGAGTCTTGGCTTGTTTTGAGGCTTTTTTTAAATAGCCTTTCAGCGAAAAAGCTATCTCTCTCCTGTTTCGCCGTTAAGGCTAAATAGAAGTAGATGCGAGACATTTCCAGTGTAGGAAGCTCAAGAGATGAAATGGATGAAATGAGGTTTCGAATTCTTTGCTGTTCTTGTGTTGATAATCGCCCTGTCATTAAAAGTAGATTTTGCAAAACGGGAATCAATGCTGGATTGCGTTTTTCCTCTGCGGTAACAAATGCAGCTAGGAATCTTTGATAGGCTCGCATTGCTTTTCTCACCTGGCCAAGGGTCTGGTAAGACGATCCTAGCAGATATTGTGCCGTGAGGTAGTCATGATCAGGAGGTTGTTGCATGGTGTTGAGGTAAAAATTAAGATTGCGGATGACAGCGATGTATTCTTTTTGCGTGTAGCTTTGTTTTGCTTTTTCAAGTGCAAGTTGGGCTGATGTAAGGTAGGGGCTTAGGCCCTGATGGTGTGAGATGGGTTCCAGAGTCGTGATATGGGAGCTCAACTCCTCAAATTCTCCTAGAACAAGCTTTAGCTCCTTTTCCGGAGATTCAGAAAAACTCACTGGACTATTGAGCAGGGAAAGGCACACTACTAGGATTTTAGAGATTGTATTCAATAATCTTTGCCTTAGTTTTAAAACGTTTATCTCCAGGTTTCTCAATGGCTATTTTGAAACCCTTTTTGAAGACTCCACTGGGAACGTCAATGGTGAACTCTTGTTCGATAGTGTTGAACATATTATCATCGATAGGCATATTCTCACTGATAACACGAGCAACCCGCCCCTCAATGCGAACTTTATGCTTTCCGGGTTTTAGAGGTCCGAAATAGATAGGTACGGTTGTTCTTGGAGCCCATAGGCCAACGTCTGGGTTGAGTTGATAGATCTGGTAGTCGTCGAGATGAATTGTAAGTGCACGAAGGATACTCTCTTTTGGTGCCTGAAGTTCAGTGGCGATTTCGATCAGCGATTCATGTTCAATTTGCTGTCCTAAAATCTGCTTTAGACGCTCCATATCAGCGCCTAAGCGCTTCACCTCGCGATCGATCTTATCGATTGCCATGCTCACTTCTTGAAGCTTCTCTCCCGATGGTAGGACTGGTTTGATCGTAGTTTTTTTATAGGAGTAGTTTGTCTTCGCTGGTGGACGAAGGGGTTTGTTCCAATTGTCGTTCAGCAGAAACGATTCTTGTTTAGATTCCATAAGTTTTCGTTCTAATCGATCGAGAATGCTATCTACGTCTTCGACTTTCTTTGAACTGGCAAACGACATTTGATAAGCAATGAGAAGGAGGCTTAAAAGAACGAACTTCATAGCCGATATCTCCTTTTTTCACGAGGCGACATGCGAGCGATTTCTTGAATATCACGCTCTACAGCACGGGCCATAGTTTTAGGTATGATAAGCTCAAAATTTCTTGGCAAAGGGCGATTTCGGTAGCGGTGGAAAGCCTGGTTCTTGAGGCAAAAATTGAATTTTTTGATCGTTTCTTCGTCGAGTGGTGTCTTTTGAATCAGCTCATTGAGTGTGACTCTTTGCTTGATCTTCAGTCGTTCAATTTCTAAGGGGTTCCGATTGTCAAAGTCTTGGCGGTACTTTTGCTTATATACAATATTTGCAGCTAGGAATTCAGCATAGAAGTTTTTACTGGCGAACCCAAATGTTCGATGGCGGTAGTGACGGATGATCTTACCTAGGTCGTTGGTTCTGAGGCGACGCATAGCTCGTCGAACGCCACCTGCTCCATGATTGTAGGCAGTGATGGTTAATGGCCATGTTTTTAGGCGACGAAAGTTTGTACCCATGTACTTTGCAGCAGCGAGAGAGGCTTTAAGGGGTGAATTTCGCTCGTCAATGTAGCGATTCACCTTTATAAATCGTCTGGCTGTGGCTGGCATAAATTGCCAAATCCCCGAAGCACCTACTTTCGATACGGCTCGTTCGTTAAACATCGATTCCACAAACGCTAGCCGCGTGAGATCAACTGGAATATTGTGCTCTCGAAAGATGTCTTCCATGTAAGGCAAATATTTTTTTGATCTTTCAGCGGCTCTTTGAAATTCATCAGCAAGACCCGTCTGAACCCTAAGGTTTACAGGCCGTGTGAAGAGGTGTGCGAGTCCTTCATCATGCTGACTATAGACTTTCAAAATTCGTTCTTCCATCAGCCCATGTCTTACAGCTTTCCGCCCCTCTTCCTTGAATCGTTGGATAGCTAATTCGTAGCGCTCGATGTACTTGCGTCGGATTCTTTTTTGATCACTTCGTTCGTAGGGATAGCCTTGGTTGAAACGCTGGGCGAAAACCTGAAAATCGATGACGTCGATGACGATGTTCGGTAAGTCTCGATCATGAATCACAGAATGGTGGCCGTGATACTGTGCAAATATACTATGCCAAAATTTTACCTGATGACTGACTTCTGTAGGTACGGGAAAACTATAAAATTTCACCTTTCCCCATACGCTCGTAGAGAATGTCACTAATATTATGGCAATAACTCGGATGAGACAGGGCTTTATCATGCGTTCCGCTATCCATACATGGTTGCACCATAGCCTATTTTGAGTTTAACCTTGAATGTACTCATATGGCAGTCTGTCAAAAACTTGTCGAAGCATTCCTGGCACATCTTATAAAAGTTGGCCAAAATCGAAAAAAAATATTTACTTATGAAACCTAGGCATATAAGAATATCAGTCCAAGTCGGACCGTAGCGCAGTCTGGTAGCGCACACCTCTGGGGGGGGTGGGGTCGCTGGTTCGAATCCAGTCGGTCCGACCATCACACAACTCATGTGATGGTTAAAAAAATCAGTAGCTGTATTTTATAGCAGAAGTTTTAAAAGGGTCACGAAGAGACCCTTTTTTTGTGTCCGGAGAGCTCTGATGTGAAGCAAATCCTTAAGAGCTAAGTCCTGGTCTAGTAGCTAGTAGCTAGTGTTTAGGCGGACGAGGTCCTGCATCAGCGATTGGTCTTTATGGAGCCGCTTCCCAAAGTTGATCCCAAACATAACCTCATTGCTTTGAATGTCGTTGGCCTGACTATCAGCGTCTACATTGATGTATTGTAGTTTGCTATATAACTCCAGTCCTTTCAGGTTCCAGTTTAAGCCAACGGCAAGTAGCTGACCCTGATCGTTGCGATCGGATTTTATGAGGCTTGGGGATATGCCATTGGTGCCAAGTCCTGTGTTCACCTGGCTTTCAAATCTACCTGCGGAAAATTCGTCACGAAACAAAGCGAGCTGAAGGTGAGCGAGAAGATCCTTCATGAATGGCTGGCTAAGAGATATTTGAATGGCTTGCCGTGTTCTGTTGAGCAAGGGGTCATTGAATGTGTAGTCGACACTTAGCAACTCCGACTGCACTGTGAGGCCGTAGCGAAAGGTGAACTCATGGGCAAGTGCGAGAGATAAGTTATCGTTTCCGAAAGTCTTAAACGAAAGGTACTCTAGCACTTCGTTATAATCTTGCATCAGTACTGATTTAATTGAGAAACGATGGTCGAGCCAGCGGTAGCTCAGTTGTGGATAGACAGAAAACCTCTCAGTGCTTCTAGACTCAAGTTTGCTTTGACCATCGCTGGTTGAGAGCGTGTTCAGGCCAGATCTCGCCAGTACTAAATAGCTTTCCAGGCCCAGCTCAAAGTCATGTAATTGGTAGGTCCCAGTAGCTCCTAGGTGATGAGATCTGTTCAATACCCTCTGGTTCAAAGCATCTAGATTTAATCCTTCGGCCCATTGCGAGCCGTTGTCGCTCATAGCAAACTGATAGCCATACTGAAATTCTAGGCGGGTATATTTTAGCCCTAGATATGAATAGTCTAGGCCTAGCTTCACAAAAGGGGTTATCGTTTCGTCAGCAGATCCTTTGAAGCTTCTATCCTCGGTCGGAGACTGGCTAGACGTATTCTTGTAGTGACTGCCCATATTGGAAAACCAACCAACGCGACTATCGGGAATTGATAGCAGTTCGTAGCTTTCTAGGCTGGTTTCTGCGAACGCTGTGCTGCTAAAGAGGAGTAATAATTTTATCAAACTACGCTGCATCGGAGTCACCTTTTCTAAGGGTTATCACAAAGGGCCCAAGAACTAATAGAAGTAGTCCAAGGTAGGACGAAGAATGAATCCCGATTGCTCCGCACATGGCCTTGATTTGTTTCTCTGCTTGAGGAGTGGCGGTGATAGTTCCTGTGACAGCATTATTGGCATTGACAACCCCTGTGCCTAGCATTGGAACTTGCTGACCATCGGTGCTTACTAAGTAGGCTGGATTCTTACCTTGGCCATATAGAGCCTGAGCATCTGCAGTGGCTAGAAGTCTTGCTCTGAGATCTTTTGCTTTTAGTTCCGGTTCTTGGGATAAGACAAGCCCAGCCACTCCTGACACGAGAGGGGCTGAAAAGCTCGTACCATCAAGGCGAAAGCTATCGCTGATACCATCCAGCCATTGATTGGAGACACCAGAGGGTGCAGCGATGTCGACCCATGAACCATAGTTCGAAAACACACTTTTTCGATTCGTGAATAGATCGACACTTGCTACTGAAATGACGTTTTCAAAACCAGCTGGATAGGATCGTCGGGAAGTATTTTCGTTGCCTGCTGCGGCTACAATCAAGGTGTCTCGAATTCCGGGCAACTCTTTTATAGACAAGGCGACTTTTTCGGAGTCAATAAATTTGCCAAATGAAGAGTTGATGACACGAACAGGAACCCCTTGCTGCTTTAGGTTTGAAATATATCGAAGAGCTCCGATAATTGCCTCATCTTTTATATCGCCATTATCGTCTGCCACCCGTAAAGGGAGTAGTTCGCATACGGGACAGACTCCAAGCACTTCTAACCCTGTTTCGTAACCTACTGCCAAACCCGCTACAGCGGTTCCATGATAACAAGCTGAATCGCTAAAGGAGCAAAAGCCTGAACCTAACTCAAAATTGTCATTGCCATATTGGGAGTCGTTCAATTCGTACATCGAAGTATTGCAGCCATTGGTGCTACCACTACATCGTGTATCGATCCCGGGAGGGGCTTGCCAGATGCGCTCCCGAATGCCTCTTTGATTGATGTCAAACCTGGCGTCTATGACGGCTATAATTGGGTTTGACTTAATTTCTTGCAAATTTTCAATTGCATTATAGAGATCGATGGACCGAAAAACGGTGTCTTGATCTGAAGCTACAAGATCAAAGTTTTGGTAGTCTCGTTTGATCTGCTGGATATCGGCTTGCTTGTTCGTTTCGTAGGAAAGCTCTGGTGCCGAATCAGTAGATCCACAGGAGGAGAGAAAAAGGCCGATGCCTACCAATAAGCTGGTTAGTTTCATAGTCGCTACTCCAAAAGAAGCCCAAACATCAGTGCTATTGCAAATGCCAAGCTTCGTGCTTCTAAAGCTCGATAGTTTGTTCAGGCCAGACTATTTGTGAAGTCTCATTCAAAATATCCTCTACTCAGTACCACATAGGACATAGCGAGTATAGCTTTTGTCACAGCATGTGCCTTATTGACGCTGACGAGGCCTATTCTAATGGTCATAGCAAAGATTTGAGGACTGCCGTGATATTGCGGATGATTTCTATCTTGGCTATTTAACATATTAAACTTATTGAAGAAATATTTCAGCCGAAGAGACTCTGTCTTAGTTTCTGATAATCTTCTGCCAAGGTTGGCATCCCGCAAGAAGAGCAAGTGAGTGACTGATGTATAGGTCTATTTAATGGGGGCTGAGCAAAGCTTGAAGACGAATCTTAGGGTATCAAGCAGGAGCTCTCATCGATACATCTCTTTCGAGCCTCGACAATACTGCAATATTGTTAGTCAATCATGGTCTAGATGAGTTATCTTGTCTGCAGTTGTTACATCGAGTTTCATACTGCCTACTATTTTGAGCTTATCGTCTTTAATGAGGGCATAGCCATGCGAGTGAATATTGTAGCGACCTTTTCTCTTATATTTATTTCAGCTTTCGGGTGTAAGGCAAACTCAAAAAACTCCCCGGAGGAGCCCCCAACCTCGATACAGCAGCGCAACCAGAACCCTGGTGATGTGCCCACCCCTGAAAATGAATTTTTTAAACCGAATGGACTCTCATGGAAGAACAAGGATTGGCAGATCGAAGGTTATGCTCCTTTGAAAATGGTTCCTACCCAGCAGAACTTTCTAGCTGTCTTGGCTGAAAAGCACGAGCTTAGTGAAGGTGGCTCCTACCTATTTGATCAGCCTAGGGAAGTACTTCTACTTCACAGTGATGGCACCAACACCAGGCTAGATCGAAGTGTAATAGACGACAATTTGAAAGTTAGTCACTACTATCTAACAGATATTGCTAGAGATTCGCAAAGAGGAAACGGCTTTTGGCTATCAGCTACCCAGGCTACTGCTAGAAACTTTAAACACTTTATCTTTAAAGTCGATATTACCGAAGGCAAAGTGACGATATCTCATGTGACAAAGAGTGAGCAAAACTTCCCAGAGCTTAGTCCAGAAGATTCAGAGCCTTTTGCACTTACCTACCAACCCAGTTGGGATACTTCCGATGTGTCGCGTGTCATTAGCTGGCGCAATCAGGTGGCTCTCGTTGCTAGAACTTCAACTGGAGTGCCTTACACCGAACGCTTTGAAATTCAAGAGAAAAATCTCTTGTCTCTATCAGTGACCCCCGTTTCAGCCTCTCTTAGAGCGATACGAAAGGGTATGACAAGCGGTTCGTTTGATGTTCTCAAGCAGCTAAGTAATCCATATCTAATATTTGGGAGTTTTCGGGAAGACGGCACCATTGTTGTGGCAAGTTTATCAAGCTTTTGGGAGCGAGAAGAGCGTGCCGATTATTTTGAGCAGCAACTAGAGATCTACGGTCGTGAGCCAGCAGAAGGTGAGCGAACTGTTAATGTTTACCAAGTAGACTCCTCAGGTGAACTTGTTAAGGCTCAGGCTGTAGCATTTTCGAGCGATTCTCTCTTTCTATCCCTTGAGGTGACATCTGATCGGATCTACCTTGGGGGGATGGCTCGTTTCTATGCTAATGGTGAGCAAGGAAGGTCCCGCAGTCACTATATAGAGCTAGGAGAAAAGGCTGAATATATCAACTTTATGGAAGGCTCTTCTGTGATCCAAGCTATGGGTTTCGTACCTGAGCATGGTTTGTATTTCGGAGGGTCGCGTAATTGGCGGCAAAACCCCGCTGGTTTGAGCATATCGGGAGGCAGGTTGTTCGTGGCTAAAATCAACGGCGAGTTAGTCGAAGAGATCAGTCTGCCGGTGAATTCTGTCAGACGTAGTGAAGTGCGTCAGATAAAGTATCTCAGTGATTCAGTCGTTTGTTTTCTGGGCATGAATAATGGGCCTGGCACTCATAGCGCTGATCGTGATGCTAGTAAGTTGGTCGCTGATGGTTTCTTATTCTGTCGTCAAATATCTGCTTGAGCGAAGTCTCCATATTTTCTTGAGGCTAGGCTCTTGTGGTGGCCTCTAAATACCTTACGAACACCACTTTTTGTTAAGAAAAATCATGATATGCCGAATACTTGAAGAGATTCAATGTATCTATGGCAACTGAGTGAACTACGAAGATTTACTGTTTCAATCAACGGTTACTGAAACCGCATCCTGGAAACTGGTGCGGATGCGTCATCGTATTGAAAACAAAGACTATTTACTCAAAACTTATCGATCCTCTGCGGTTTCTTCAGACCTATGTAAAGCCGAATTTAGGGTGATATCGAGCTTACGTTCAGAGTCCCTAGCGCCAGCAATAAAAGTGCTCAATGTTCCGGGTGGCCTTGCAATCCTATTCAGAGATCTAGGTCGCTGTGAACTTAAAGAATTTCTTAGCAGTCGCAAGATTAATTTGAAGCAAAAGATCCAGCTAGCGATCAATATCTGTAAAGCCGTTGAATTTACTCACCAGGCCCAGTTTATTCTGGGTGGCTTGAGTTTACAAAGTATTTTGGTACAAGCTGAAAGTTTGGAGCTTAGTTTAGTTGATTTTGGAGTCTGCAAGTCCCTCAACCCTCAGGATCAAGAGTCAGGATTAGCGGGAAGTCCCGATCCCTCGTTTGTATCGCCAGAGCAAACTGGTCGCATCAATCGTGAAACTGACTACCGCTCAGATTTCTACTCGTTTGGGGTGTTGCTCTATTACATATTTACATCTCGACTGCCTTTCGAAGGTGATAAAGTACAGTTACTTCATGCCCATATTGCTAAACACCCACCCTCCATGTCGAGCTTGGTGCCCGCTCTACCTCCCAGCCTCGATAAAATTGTTCGCAAGCTTATGGAAAAGGATCGGGCAGATCGCTATCAAAGCTCTTTTGGAATTTTGTGGGATCTAAGCCATCTTATGAATCTGTCTCCCGAGGACATGATGGAGCCTTTTCCCATCGCTCGGCGTGATATATCTCAGTCTTTTGTGATTCCCCATTCCTTGGTGGGTCGTGATAGAGAAGTAGAATTGTTGCGGTCAAGTTATCGAAAAGCACGTTCGGGAGATCGGCAGCTTCTGGTGGTTGAGGGGCCATCCGGTGTCGGCAAATCCCGCTTGGTGGAGGAGCTTGCGTTCACGGAACTGAATGAAGAAGGTATTTTCATTGCTGGGAAATTCGATCAATTTGATCGATCGGTGCCATTCAGTGCTTTGAAGCAAGCCTTGGAGCGTCTTGTACAACACATCATGAGCTTCGATGCTTCATCGTTCAGAGATTGTCAGTCAGATTTGATAGAGAGCCTCGGTATTAACGGCCAAATTATCCTAGATTTATGCCCCTCTTTCGAGCTTATTATTGGCAAACAACCTGTGCTTCAAGAATTGAATCCACAAGAAGCACAGATGAGACATGATAACACCTTGATGAAGTTCTTTGCCTCACTTGCCAGCCGTCAGCACCCCCTTGTTATCTTCTTTGATGATGTGCAATGGGGAGATGCGGCAACCCTTCAAGTGATCGATCTGATTTTTAAAACCAATGAAGATCTCTATATCCTTGTCATTGTTTCATTTCGTGAGGATGAGATTCTAGAAGACCATAGAATCTTTCAGATTATAAGAGACGTTCCCAGTGAGCAAAAAGATCATGTTTTGATGGAACCACTGTCCTTTGAAGCAATCCTTTCTCTTGTGGAGGAAACGCTTCATCGTAGTGATGTTGATTCACTTGCGAAGTTGATATTCGACAAGGCTCACGGCAATCCTTTCTTTACAAGAGAGTATTTTGAAAGGCTTCATAATGAAGGTCTGATTGTATTCGACAAACAGCAGGGCCAGTGGCAATACGATATGAACGCTCTCTATCAGTTCGATGTGAGCGATAATGTCATCGACTTGGTTCAAAAACGCTTAAGATCCCTCTCAGAAGACATGCAGAGCCTACTTAAGATCGGTTCCGTACTTGGGCAAGAGTTTCTTCTCTCAGATTTAGCGATTATCAAGGGTGCTAGCCGTTTGCAGGTGGCCGATGTCTTATCGAAAGCTATTGAGTACCAAGTCCTAATACCTCTTTCTGATGCTATCTACCTCGCAAATGATAACGATGAGATTGTCTATCGCTTCCTGCACGATCGGATTCAACAAGCGGCCTACGAGATGATTGAAGGTAGAGAGCTTGGCCGGCTTCATTTGAAGGTGGCGAGACTTTTTTGGGATAACTCAGGAGATAAGCACAGGGTCAAACTAGTTAGGCATTACAACAAGGCTATCGACCTGGTGGAGGCTCTGGATGAGCGAGAGCGAGTCTATAGGCTAAACTTGGAGGCAGCGAAGCAGGCCAAAAAATCGGGAGCCTTTGAAGCAGCCCTAGGCTTTTTAGGTGTTGCTGATTCGATTATTCCCTCAATTCAATCTGAAATTCATAGTGTGCTTTTCGACTTCTATAAGCACTATATGGATGTAGCCTTTTTTGATAAAAATATCACATTGGCTGAGAAGAATTTCGATCAAGCTTTAAAGCAGAAGCATAGTCGGAATGAGGAGGCAGATCTCTACTACTTGAGGGGAGTCCATTACGAGAACCTTTTTCACATGGATCTCGCATTGGAGAGCCTGTCCCATTGCTTGAGTATTCTTGGTTATCGTGTTGCAAAGGCGGTGAATCCTATTAAACTTGGATTCGAGCTTATGCGTGGTATTAGGAATATCTTTCGCTTTTCTAAGCTAGATCGTTTGCCTATCCCATCCGCTGAACAAAGGCAACAATCTAGCTTAGTTCAGAAAGCGTTGATGTCTTTGGGACTGAATGCATATATGCTGAATAAACCAGAAATGGCGAGTTATGTTGCCTTTCTTAGCTTCAACTTGAGTTTTCGGAAAGGCCGTACGGAAGAGCTTGCATATAGTATGTGTGGTGTCTATGCGGCACTTAGGTTTATTGGCTTTGATCGCCTGGCGACTCGGGTTGCGAAATTGATTCCTCAAGAGATCGAAAAGATTGATTCTTTATTTCTAAAAAGTCGTTCACTGTATAGTTACGTGGTGCTGATACATCATTGGTATGTTCCTTTTCATGACCTAGAAAAACACTATGAAGAACTGATTCACCTTAGTCGGGAGGCGGGGGATCAACTTGCCGAATCAGTGGCTGTATATATGATGTTCTATTTTGTGGTGAATGATTTTGAACTTGCTTCAGCAGTTACTGAACGATCGATCAATAGGATCAAGAATAGTCTCAACCGCGAATACTACTATGCAACTCTTTTAACTAAGGCGATTCATACAAGTTTAGGTAGTTCTGAACGAGACCCGAACTTGAGCCTAGCCGAGATATCTTCTGATGATCTATTCCAAAATCTAAAAACGGATACCAATAGAGCATATTTCTATTTTGGTGAATTGTATTTGAATTATCTATATGGGAACTTTGAGAAGGCATTTGAGGCTGTGCGTCAGGCAATTAGGTTGAGAAAGTCAATTGTATCCATTTTAACAGAGCCCTATATCTATAGCTTCTCACTTCTTATTTGTCTTGAATATCAAAAGATCAAGCCAAGGAGTTTTCAAGTTCGATTGTATCGATGGCATATAGAAGCGAAGTTGAAGAAGTGGGTCAAGTATAAGCCCTATGTATTGGATCGATTTCGATCTTTGTTCGAGCCATCTTTACAAAGATCCAATATGGATCGATTGAAGTCTCTAGAGAAATTTCAGATCTTTGCATCGACCCGTGGCTTAGAGCCGACGGCACAGTTTCATACAATGGCCTTTAGAATGACCAAAGATATGGGGTTGGAACAACTCAGCTTGTACCATCTTCGTGAGGCAATTCGTTCCTGGGAAGCCATTGGAGCTTCAGGTATTTCAGCTTATTTGCGTGGGCAAAGCCCAACCGATCTGGATTTAGTAGATCATGCCGGGCTTGCGAGCAAAAAATCAAACCACCGAGATGAGAGCGATATTGATATCGATATCTTGGAACAAGCTCAAAGGACATTCTCCGAAAAGCTGAATTCACAAGACTTTGTAGAAAGGTCAGTTGAGCTTCTCAAAACCACAGTTGGCGCCAATCAAGGACACCTTCTAGAGCGTGATAGTAGCACTGGCGAGCATGTGCTGCGCTATAGTCAAATACATGGCGAGAAGACATTTCCCAATCTTTCTTTAGAGGAAAGTACCTTGTCAACTAATGTGAGAATTCATCAAGTGATTAGAAGTTTGAAGCCGATTGTGGATAGCCCAGACGATCGACAGTCAATCCTCGTGATACCTGTTATCCATTATGGTCAGCTTGTTAGAGTATTTTATTTGGAGAATGATCATGTGGGTGGAGCTTTTGATCAGCATCACCTTCGTTTGGCGAGCCTGCTTTCTCACCAGATTTCAGCACTTATGGGATATATGAATCTTTCCGAGGATATGGAGCGACGAGTCTATGAGAAAACAGGAGATATTAAAGCCATCCTTGAGCATATCAATCAAGGGATTTTGATTTTTAACGCATCTGATCTTTCTGTTACTGCGGAGTGCTCGATTTCCATCGGAGATATTTTAGGGGTTGAATCGTTTGTAGGTCGCAATGCAATCGATATTCTGTTTCAAAAAAGTGATGTAAGCCCACAAATCAGGCTAGCTATTTCAGACATGATACGCAGTCGCGATCTCGACCCCTACTCTCTAGTGCATGAAATGACGTTCCACCTATCCGAAGATAATATACGCTATCTTGATTTAGATTGGGCGCCGATTCTGAATGCAGATGACGACATGCTTAAAGTGCTGGTGACCATTCGAGATGTGACATCCCTTAAGAGGTTGGAAGCCATCGAAGCAGAAACAGCCCAAGTCATCCAAAGATCCCTACTTTCATCACGGTCTAGCTTTGGTGATACTCTTCTAGCTAGCTACTATCAGGCAGCAGAGACAGTAGGGGGCGACTGGTTTAGCACATTTTTTCATGAGGAAAGTCAGAGGCTTTATCTTCTCATAGGTGATGTGACTGGGCACGGAGTTGGGTCTGCCTTGGTTACGGGTGCGGTTGCAGGGGCTAGTCATATGGCATTCGCAGCGGGTGAAGATATTAGTCGTATTCCACCTAAGGATTTTCTGAACTCTCTAGCTAGTAAACTAAATCATGTGGTGTCGGTTTGTGGGGCAGATGGGGCTCGTTTAATGACCATGGCAATGATTTGCTTTGATCTGCGCGAAGGTAGTTTTCACTACTTGAACGCCGGTCACAACAGTATTCTTCGGGTGGGGAACCGAGGTCATGGATTGCTGCTTAAAGGAGGTACTCCATTGGGGCTAGATGATCCACAGTTTGGCTATGAAGAGGGGCCCATTGTTTCTGATGATATCTTTTTTCTCTATACCGATGGTCTCATCGAACAACCGGGACCAAGTGGGAAAACCTTAAGTCTCAGGCAGATTAATCGGCTGATTAGTCATGGAGAAAGCGCTGAATTTGTGCGAAACAAAATAAAAAATTTGGTGGAAGATACGTGGCAAGGGCAGCAATTAGATGATGACTGCACATTTATAGTATTGAAAATCGGTTCATGTAAGGTGCGGTCAGCAACCGATCTTGAGCAAGCAGGATAGTGTGATGATATGATAGTAAGTGCTGTTTCAAGAAAACTAGGACGACAAGAGGGGCAAGATCTTGGCTTGGATTTATTGGCTTGTATCAGCTCTGGTCGTGGTTTCTTGCTCGCCAAAGAAGAAAACGATTGCCGATGATATGAACTTCACTCTAGATGGCGGCAAGGAAAAAGATCGAGTTGAAGAGAGTGACTATTATAAAGATCTAGAGAAAAGCACCCAAGCTATCAAATTCGAGTCTTCTTTCCCGGTAGGATTTGCGATTGGGAAGTCTGTGAGTCGATTTAAGTCGCTTCCTTACGGAGCATACCAAGGCCCCCCATCGCGACTTACAATTCGGCTTGGTGCGTGTAGGTTATTTATGAAGACGGGTGCTATTCAGGTGCATCGCTATCTGTTTACCGATCGCTTTATCAAGCTGGGAGAAGAGCTTACAGCCAATCGAATCGTCAAGTTGGAAGCAAAGATGGCTCTCAATCTCAGGATGAGTTCTCAGTTAATATTGGAAGTTCCTAAGGCAACTAAAAAAATTTGCTGGAAGTATCTTTATGGACGCCGCACCTATCTGGGACGTTATCATATGCATCACTCCCAAGCATCGTTACTAGCGTCACCAGGCTCGCCCCCTAAACGCTTTATGCAGATTCCACCCACGGATCTGGCAGGCAGTCAGATTTTTGCGCACTGGAACAAAGATGATGATAAGCCGATCTTACGTAATGAAATGGATTTCCCCGCTACAGTGGAATCAAACTTCTTTCGAAGTCAGCTTGCCTCCTGGGGTTTCTATTATGTCAAGTTTCAGCCTGTTTTGCGTTCAGTTGCGCATAACTCCCTTATCATCCGCATACCAACGACTCGGGAGGTGCAAACAGGTTCAATACCTCAACCTACGAAGAAGTAGAGTTCTTCTGTTTAGACTTCACAATTGTTGCTTTTTTTCCTTAAACATGTATGAAAAGCTTTCCCAGGTTTAGTCCCTAAGTTGCGAATAATGCGAGCGTTATAATCCGTTTTCGAGAGTTTTCATAGCCTTGGCATCGTTGTTGCTATTCTGGATTAAGTTCACGAATCAACCAAAGATCGAGGAGAATCTCTATGAAGCTCTTAACTAAGAAGTCTCTGCAATGGGCAGGAGCATGGCTTCTGGCATTGACTTTATCGCAGCCGGCTTTAGCGGCCGATACGACGATAGCTTTCAGCGTTGGAAATCTATGGATTCTCATTGCCACAGCGCTAGTGTTCATGATGCACTTGGGTTTTGCAACACTAGAGGCTGGTCTTTCGCAGCAGAAAAACGCGGTTAATATCCTATTTAAAAACGTAGCTGTGCTAGCCATTGGTTTGTTGAGCTATGCAGCCATTGGCTTCAACTTGATGTATCCAGGGGCAGAATTTGCAGGGGGGTTCTTTGGCTTCGCGGGCTTTGGTGTGGGGACTGATGCCCAGGGGTTGACCACTGCGTACAATGAGAATTACACCTACTGGACAGACTTTATTTTTCAAGCCATGTTTGCTGCTACAACCGCGACCATCGTCTCAGGCGCTGTTGCAGAGCGAATTAAGGTAAGTTCGTTCATTATGTTCTCCACGGTATTCGTTGCAATTTGCTATCCCATCGTTGGAATGTGGAAGTGGGGCGGAGGTTTTCTGGACACTCTATCGACGCCATTCTATGACTTCGCCGGTTCAAGCCTTGTTCACAGTGTTGGTGGCTGGGGAGCTCTTGCAGGTGCGATTCTGCTAGGCCCAAGACTTGGAAAGTATCTAGGTAAGGGTGTGATCAAGCCGATTTATCCTCATAGCATGCCTCTTGCTACGATCGGTGTTTTCTTGCTCTGGTTCGGTTGGTTTGGCTTTAATGGTGGATCTGTACTTTCTGCGGATGCCGGGGCTGTTTCTAAGGTATTTGTAACCACCTCGATTGCAGGGGCAGCAGGTATTATCGGTTCTATGATCGCTACTTCATTCTTTATCAAGCACCTTGACCTCACAATGGTTCTTAACGGCGCTCTTGCTGGGCTTGTTGGTATTACAGCTGGAGCAGATCAGATGTCAGTGATGTCGGCAGCTGCTATAGGACTGATTGCAGGTATGTTGGTAGTTGGCTCTGTTCTAACCTTGGATCGTATGGAAATTGATGATCCCGTTGGTGCCGTATCAGTTCATCTTGTTTGTGGTATTTGGGGAACTTTAGCAGTGGGGCTCTTTGGTGAATTGGCCTCAACAGCTCAGTTTATGAGTCAGCTGATCGGAGTTGTTGCGATTGGTCTTTTCTCGTTTGGTTTTGCTTTCGGTATGTTCTACTTGCTTAAGGTAACAACGGGCATCCGGGTAAGTGAAGAGGTTGAGAGGGTTGGCCTCGACCATCATGAGCATGGTCTTTCAGCCTACCGTGGCTTGTATCTCATGATGCAAAAGGAAAGTGAAGAAGCGAAGGCCGAGAAAAAAGAGGGCGTGACTGCTGACTCTAAAGAGGTCGCCTATATATAGCGTTCGATGTGCTGTCGTTTATGATTAGAATGCTAGTTTCGTATTCTTGGAAACTCCAAAGCCCTGATCCTGCTAGCCCAGGGTTTGGGCTTTTCTTGCTTTAGTGGTAAATCTTACATGTCTTTCAGGAGCTTAAGTCTAAACAAGGTTTTTCCGATACGGTGAGCGGGAGGACCAAAGTTATGACCGCAAATCGTTCCGCTATTCAAAAAAATAAACGTGCATTTTTCCGCATTGTGTACCCTCACGGGGAGCACCCCATTCTCAAGACAGACAGTAAAAGGTATCTCATTCTAGATATTTCTGAAGGAGGCTGTAGCTTTCTTCTAGAGCCAGGCATGTCTTTCTTACCGAATGAAACAATTCAAGGTTTTATCCAATTTAGCCATCGTGGAGGCGAGCCGGTATTAGGTCGTGTCATGCGCATCGATGGACGTAAGATTTCTATTCGCTTTGCCAAAGCGCCTGGCCTGCCTCTACCTCGGATCATGAGCGAGCAACGCTACTTGATTCAGAAGCATAAGATGTCGTCTTGAGCGATGATCTTTGCTAGGATGCTCCTACATAATCGTAGGGGGCAATGTGAAGAAGAAGCTCATCAGTCGCAAGAAAGATACCTATAGAGTTTCGGAGTCTTTCGATCGCTATCTGCGCACGTTCAATCGGGGCTGTCGATTAGCAGTTCACTATGAAGACTTACTGCGGTTTTCAGACTCTTTCGCTCTTTATGATAAGAATGGTGATGATACTCTCTGGGTTACAGTCAATTACCCCCAGGGCGAACAGCAGGAAGTTCACGATGGCTTACTTCAAATCTATGCTTTTCTAAGGGCCGACGGTAATCTTAAGGTTTGCCAGCATCTGGTGGTCGATCGGGTGGATCTTTGTCTTTATGGCAATACCAAACCCTTCCGTATTAGAATCATGAATACTCTCAATGAAAATTTTGACTACTTTTATGTGAAAGAGGCGGATGCATCGCGGATCTACGGGCTAGAGCTTGAGCATATTCTGTCCCCTAATCGCATCGGCTTTATGTTCTTCGAAAATACTCTTATAGAAGAGCATATTTACGGTATTCCAGGGGATGTGTTCGCGAATCGTTTTTTGATGGCTAAGGATACGAATAAGGTGCGGGTGGCAAAGGAGTTTGTGAAGTTCAATGAACGCTGTTTTTTGCGTCTGCTGGGGGATATGCATTCAGCCAACTTTGTGGTGGATATTACCATGGATTTTGAAGAAAATTTTTACCGAATTCGTTGCATAGACTTTGATCAACAAAGTTATGAGCCAACTAAGAAAGTCTACCTGCCCCAGTTTTTCGTCCAAAATAGCGACTACGTGAAGGTCGTTATGGACTTTTTAAGCCCTGAATCCGTTGATCAGTATCAAAAGGAAGAGCGGGCTTTGATTAAAAGTCGGGCTCATTCCGCAGCCTTTCGTTTGGATCAACTGCTCAATGTGATGCGATCAGATATGGTTGCTCCTTATGAAAATGTATTGTCTCTGCGCCAACAAATGAGCGATCATTATCAAGACGATAAATTTTTGAAGTGCGATTCGATGGGAGCACTTGTAGCGCACTCATTAGCCCGGCTTGAGCAGGGCTAAGGCTTCACATGTAGTTGCGTGCCCTCTGTAGAGTTTTTCGGCTAGCTGGACTGTCTTCTGTATTGTGGATCGCTCTCAGCTTTTTAAGGTCGATCACCTTAGGGCTGCTATGAGCAGGATATACCTTGCGCACTAAGATGGAGTGCCCCTCTTGAACAGACTGAAGCTTTCCAGAGATGCAAATGAAACCCTGACGGTTGATGATCTCACTATATTGTTTGCTGATCGGTGGCGTGAAGGCTAGATTTATAAAACCTGTTTCATCTTCAAGAGTGAAAAAAATCATGCCCTTTGCTGTAAGTGGACTTTGGCGAACCAAAACCATACCAAAAACGTAAACGGTCTGATTCGGGATCAAGCTCTTAAGGTCTTGTGCGAGTGTCAGGTCATGGATAGGAATAGCATAGTTCCAGTACTGGCGCCGAATAAGAGAGCTGGGGTGTTCGCCTAAACTAGTGGAGAATGCTTCAAAATCTTTTTCAATCTTACTAAAGGCATCTTCTTTAGGGAGGCGTGCCTGCAAGTCCTCTTCCACCAAATCTGCGAAAGGAGCTGCTTCGGCGATCCATAGAGCTTCAGCTCTTGGGATGCCTAGGTCTGCAAAGGAATCAGCCGCAACAAGAGCTGTCAGATCCGAGCGATTTAAAGGGTTCTGCTGCAAGTATTTGTATAGATCGGACCAAGTGCCATGTTTTTCACGCAATTGAAGAAGGGCTTGGCCACCATTTTTGGATAGTCCGCGGACCAGGTGAAAGCCTAGGCGTATGGCAAACTGATCTCCTTCAATATGCTCCAAAGTTGAAAGCCATTGAGATTGATTTAAAGAGATGGGCCGGATGATACTCCCTTCGCGACGTGCTGATTGAAGAAGCGCATGAACTGAGTAGAAACCCATGGGCTGAGAGTTAATCAAAGATGTATAGAAAACCTCTCGCAAGTGGCATTTAAAGTAGGATGAGGCATAGGCAAGCAAAGCGAAAGAGGCCGCATGAGACTCGGGGAATCCATAGTCGGCAAAGCCTCGTAAATGGCCGATGATTTGCTGCACGAATATCTCTTTGATCCCGTTCTGCCTCATACCTTGCTCAAGCTTTTGAATCAGTGGCCCCATATTCTTATTGATGGACCAAGATCCAATCTGCTTGCGCAGCTGGTCGGCCTCTCCTGGGCTAAAGTTGCCAACGGCCATGGCCACCCGCATCACCTGTTCTTGGAAGATAGGCACCCCTTGGGTTCGCTCTAGGATTGGCTTGAGCTTGGGGTGGGGATAAATAACCTCTTCCAGCCCATCCCGGCGGCGCAAAAAGGGGTGAATTAAACCTCCTTGGATGGGGCCAGGGCGGATAATTCCAATCTGGACGACGAGATCATAGAATGTTTTGGGCCTGAGTCGTGGCAACATCGACATTTGGGCCCGAGACTCAATTTGGAAGGTGCCGACGGTTTCTGCCCGCTGAATCATAGCATAGGTTTCTTCATCCCCTTGGGGAATCTCTGCTAGGGATAGATTTCTCTGATAATGGCTCTTTGCCATTTCAATGCAGCGTTTCAGCACTGTGAGCATGCCCAAAGCCAATACATCAATTTTGAAGAGGTTGAGGTATTCAATATCATCCTTTGCCCACTGGACTACGGTTCGTCCTTCCATAGTAGCGGGTTCCTGAGGCACGATGCTATCAAGGGGGTGCTGGCTGATGATAAAGCCTCCAGAGTGAAGACCCATATGCCGGGGAAAGCCCTTAAGGCGTTCTGATAAGTTGCTCCATAGCTGCCAGGGGATATCGCGCCCCTCTTCCTGCTGCAACTTTTCCAGACGCTGACCAGGTGACTTTCGATAGGAGTGAATGTCTTCTTGAGACTTTGCCGCAGCGCTGAGTGTGTGTTCGCTGATGCCTAAGGCCTTACCCACAGAGCGAATCGCGCCACGGCTACGAAAGGTTATGACATTTGCTACCATAGCAGCGCGAGGGCGGCCGTAGCGTTCATAAATGTATTGGATCACCTCTTCCCGGCGTTCGTGCTCGAAGTCTACGTCAATATCCGGTGGATCGCCGCGCTCAAGGCTTAAAAAGCGCTCGAATAGCAGTTCAAAGAGAGATGGATCTACCGAAGTGATGCCAAGCATAAAGCAAACAGTTGAGTTTGCCGCTGAGCCTCGACCCTGACATAGAATATTTTTCTTGCGAGCCCATTGAACAATATCCCAGACGGTGAGAAAGTAGTCAGCAAACTCCAGAATGCGAATCAGTTGCAGCTCCTTGCGAATCACATCTCGGAGATGATCTTTGCAGGATGCATACGTCTCGAAAGCTTCCCAGACGAGGTGCTCCAAATAGCTTTGCGATGTAAAACCATCAGGTATCATCTCTTGAGGGTAAGAGTACTTGAGTTCTCGCAGATCAAATTGGAAGCTATCGAGCAGGTCGAGGCTATGAGCCAGAGCATCGTGAAAACAAGGTAGCTCATGGTAGCGGGCATGAAGTTCATTTAAGTTATGAAGGGACCGCTCATCGTTAGCAAACATATGAGGCACTGATTCGGCAACGGTCTTATTGAGGCGGATGGCCTGTACCACATCACAGAGATCTTTTTCTTGAGGCCGGTGAAAAAATGCGTCTTGGCTCATAAGAATGGGAATTTCAAGGCTTTGACCAAGGGCTAGAGTCGGCTCAATCCAGCGATCTTCGGCAGGGTTCAGGTGGCGACTGACTGTAAGAGAAAGCCTCTGACCAAAAATTTCTTTGAGCTTGTAGTAGTGCTCTCGTGCAGCAGGCACACCTTCCCGCCTGATGATACCACGCATGGGTTGGATGCAGACCAGATCGACAACGGGCATGCTAGCTAGGTCATCTAAAGTTATAAAGCCTTCCGTTTTGCTCTGGTGATGAACGCGGCTAAGGATAACGCAAAGATTTTGATACCCTTCATAGCTAGATGCTTTTAAGACTAAGCTATCCCGTAGTGTGATCGGTAGCTTATGGTGAGGTGCAAGATGAACTTCTGCGCCGATGATCAGTTTGAGTGGCTTGCCCATGGTTTCCCATTGACGATGAGCACGCACCACTCCATAGAGACCATCGTAGTCACAGATTCCAATGCCGCGGTAAGACAACTCACTAGCTCGAAGAATGTAGTCTTCGGGATGAGAAGCACCTGTTAAAAAGCTAAAGTTAGAGTGACAAATCCATTCGACCCAAGGGATATTCTTAAGCGAATATGCCATGAATATACCAATGCCCCTTTATATCGCGAAAGACCCAATACTTTTCGTCTTCCCGGACATATTGGTAGTAATCTCTCCGGACATTCTGGGACTGCGACAGCCACCATTTGTCCATAGTTCGTTCGGTGAATTTCCACATTCCTCCCTGCCTTCCTTGCTTGAAGGGCTGTGGTTTTCGGTAAGTAAATAGAGGCCTCTTACAGGCCAGGCTACTATCGGTTACTTGGAGCCCTGTCTCTCCTGGCTGATGATTCATTTTATAAGAATCTTCTGGAACCCAGTGATCCACTAATTGATAAGAGGTCAGGGGAGCCGCCACTTGATTTTCCAAGCGAAACAAATCCTGAGTTTCGGGTTGGTGCTCATCAAAAAGGTGGTTGAGGCTAGGGGTTCTGGCTAGGCAGTGCTTGATTTCAAGAACCCATGACACGATTGGTGGCGGCACTTGCTCCACCTCTTGGTAGCGGTCTTGGCAAGAACGCTGGTACTCTTCGAACTGATACTGAATCTGGAGCAGCGCGGTCCGTTGATGTGGGGTTTCGTCGTGGAGATGATGGGGGTTTCGAAAAAACACAGGGATGGTTACTTCAGATAAATCGTGAAGGACCAATCGCCACTCCAAACTCATAATATGCTGACCTTCGTTAAAAGAAGGTGAGAGACAAATACAATTGAGATCATCGCGCAAAAGTTCTTCAATGACACTCCACTCCAAAAGTGGAAAGTCTAAATTTCTTTTGATTCTAGGCTTTTCTTCTGGGGTATAGTCTTGCCACGGAAAGCGATCGGTCGTTTCTAATGAATCTATCATTTGACTTTGCTTATTATGATAAGACCATGCCCACAAATCGCAAATAATATCACCGTAGCGACGTTTCATTTGCGGAGGCTGCATATGTTGAATGTGAATCGGTTTTTGGCAGGCTAGACGCTTCATAGCGATCTGCATCTTGCGAAGGTTTTGCCTAAATTTTTGCCTTTGAGCTGATGTCATCAGCTTTTGCTTGATGCTATTCTCACCTAGCTCCTCCGCAGTTCGCCACCATAGCTCCCACGAAACGTGAGGAAATATATTTTTCCCCTGCATGCCATCAATGTGAAATAAGCCTTTCATACCAACTTCTTCTAGAGTGTATGCAAGCAGTAAGCTGCGCCATGGATGTGGACTTAAAGCCCCATAGTAGCTGTTGTCTGGAAGTGACTTTTGGAGTAACTCCTTCCATAAGTCGATGCATTCGCGTCGACTTTGAGCGGCTAAGGTTTTCCAGTAGTTGCTGCAGAATCCTAAGTCGACAAGATAAATGCCATCAACCCAAGGCATCACCTTGGGGGAAAGTTCCGCAAGCTTACTATAGAGTTTATCGTCTTGGCGGCGGCAAACGATTGCCAAAAAAAGTTGCTCATAGTTCAACTCGGGTTGGTCGAGTTCTGGAAATAATAGAACTTGTTTCATCACAGCATGCTCCTTTTAGTGCTCAAGTCGAAAGGCAGCCTGCCGTGGCGAGAGACCTTTTACGACTTTCAAGTAGAACTGGTTATGCAAGTGATTGTGCCAACAGTTGAGACGTAGCTTTGCCCAGACATTGCCTTTTTTAGGACTCAAAAAATAGTTGCGAATCAAAATAATCGACTGCCGGTGGCAGCGTGCTTGGCGACTCAGAAATTGGCAGTCTTCGGCGCTGAGTTGCTGGGGACAGTCGAGCACGATCACCTTGAAAAATGGATTTAGAAAGACAGGCTTCAAATCCTTGATAGGGTTCAAGCTCTTAGTAAAGCGAATGTACTTGAGGTTCACCCCCTTAGCTTCCCAGGCCGGTGGGTAAACGTTCACGCCTTCCTGGCCTTGGATCCACAGGCACCAATAAGGTTCCTGCGAAGCTTGATGTAGGGGGGATAAGAAGCGGATGATAAGCTCGCGCCCGCCAGAGCCCCAGGGAGATCCCCATTCGGACAGCTCTCCCCAGCGAAGGCCACCTTCGAGCGCCTGGTTCACCTGCGAGATCGAAGACGGTAAATGAAGACGTTGGGTGGCCAGTTGAGCTGCGTTAGACAGACCACTACCGCTGCTAAAGGAGTGGTTACTATTATCTAACTGCATGCTTTTACTGTTATTATCTGACATTTGGCCCGAACTCATCATACACCTCTCAAATACCATACAAAATTATGGTACTTGGTTTTCAGATTTCTTGTCAATGGCGCAGATGCTATCTTTTTGAATCGGCGCAATCTTTTGCCTATGAGGTCCTATGTCTCCGAGCCGTCGTGCATCCTATAGTATTGTGATCAAGCTAATTGTGTTGATGTGGCTTGGCTTTATCTTAAGTCTGGTTTATCCCAACCTTGCTCAATTTGGCCTATACCCCCGTGAGATGTGGGGCTTGATAGGAATTTTCACCTCCCCCTTTATCCATGGCGGTTGGAATCACTTGATTGCTAACACCACTGGGATGATCATTTTTGGCATTATTTTTTCTTGGGTCGCCCGCGGCGCCACCGGCAGTATTGTGCTTTATATGATGGTTGTGCAGGGTTTGCTTACATGGATCTTTGCTCGCGAGGGAAATCATGTAGGGGCATCAGGCCTTGTTTTTGGTCTTTTCTCGTATTTGATCTTTATTGGTTTTTTCGAAAGAAAGTTCAAACACATCCTAGTTTCTATGGCGGTTATGATTCTGTGGGGCGGTACCATTGTGGGGGTTTTACCGCTCTCGCCGTTCATTTCGTGGGAGGCTCATCTGTTTGGCTTTGTTGCGGGCTTCTTTGCCGCTAAATATGGTCTGCCAAAAACATAAAGAAAAATCTTAGAATGTCGATGAGAAACTGCTGAAAATACCAGAAAAAGCAGGATCAGAGGCCGTGTCGACAGACGCTCAAAAAGCAGGCAACAGCCGCACTTCCATGAGAGTTTTTATTCTCCTATGGATTTTCTGGATCAGTGTGCTCTTGCTAGTGCAAACGAGTTTTCTTAAATCATCCATCCAAACCTATATATCTCACCCGGTAGACTTCATTCTTCGCAATCGCCTTGAGCAGACGCCTCCCTTGTCTCCAAAACTGAAGATCTTTGCCTTAGACGATCAGTCGGTGGCTTTTTTAGGGGACAACGAGATTGGCTTAAAAGACTTTGTGCTCTTGGTAGAAAATATTGCTCGCAAGAAGCCCAAAGTGATTATTTTGGATCGCTTGTTTGGAGAGACCCCTAAAGGCCCCGAAGCAGACTATTGGTTGGATCGTCTGGCCAAGATCGATGTGCCGATCTACTCAGGCTCCTATTTTAATTATCGTAGCATTGCCTATCGCCAGGAGCTGAATTTAGAAACAGACCAGTATCGTTTCAGTAAATATCCTGGAGGCGCCGAACATGACCCTAAAAAATTTAAGTTTCAGAAGCAGTCGGGGATTGCCTATGGCTATGCTTCTGCCTATGAGGGAGCATTCAATGGAGTTGGGCACATCAAGCAGAATGATGATGGTACGTTCTTCCCCATGGTGCTCTATCGCAAGGATTATCTGGTGCCATATCTTGGCCTTTATGCCGGTCATGATCTCAAGCTCATGGATGGTGAGCTTTATGTGAACGGCCACGAGGTTCCAATGACGCGCAAGGGAGCATCGATCATCAACCATCGCCCGGTAATCGATTACTACCGCATTTCAAAAAGTATGCGCTCTATGATCAAACGTGCGCGAAACGGGGATGCAGAAAAGAATGTTAGCGAAGGAGATGTGGTCGTTGTCTTATTTAATTTCTATACTGGATCAACGGCCTTTTTTGAAGGTGCCCCTTTCGGTGAGATTCCAGCAGGCTTTTTAGTCGCTACCGTAGCAGACTCGGCCATACAAGGAACCTGGCTTAAGACCTTTGATCATGACGATGTTTTGGTGGTGATCTTGTGTCTGCTGGGCCTTTTTCTGGGGTTGAAGTCTGGACCCATTCAATTTTGGGGGCTTTCCCTGCTTTTTGCCTCGCTCTACTTTATAATCAGTGTCTATCTGTTCTGCTATCACAGTATCGTCGTTGCCTGGTTCTTGCCTATTGTAGGATTTCTTGGCTCTGGCTTGATATTCTATGTGCATGAGCGCTTAGGGAGTGAGTTTATTAAAGTTCAAATTGAAAAAGACTATTATTCAGAAAAATCTCTGCGCCTGGAGCAGGAGAATAAGAAGATCAAGTTAGAAGAACGTTTGAACCTCGGTAAGGCAGTTCAGGAAATTTTGTTGCCAGATAAAATGAGGATGAATTTTCAAGCCTATACTATAGGTATGAAGTATGAGTCTGCTCAGGAGATGAGTGGTGATTGGTTATATGTGTGGCATGTGAATCCAAACGAAGAGCGTATTATCTTAGGCGATGTGGTTGGCAAAGGGCCTTCTGCAGCCATCCCAGTTGCTGTGATCATAGGTATCCTGGGTGAGTGTGAAAAGCTTGATCTAAGCCTGGAAGATGCTCTGGGGCGCATCAATCAACGGCTGGCTATTCTATTCAATCAGCAAATTACAACGACTTGTGCAGCGGTTGCTCTTCGTGATTCTGGTGATGTTACCTTTTACAATGCTGGTTCACCAGGCTGGTTTTTAATCAAAGCATCGGGTGCACAGTATCTGCCTCTGCGGAGCAGTTCTTTAGGTCTATCGTTGAATCATAAGATTGTCAGCCAAAGGCTTCAGATTGATGAAACTACACATGCATTTACCTTTACGGATGGCTATATGGAAGGCTCGCGGGCATTCAAGCGGCTTTTCAGATACCTTGAAGGAAAGCAAGAGCTTGATGTGGATGGTATCCATCAAGCCTTGGATGAGATCGGTCAGGACTTTCGTCTTGAAGACGATCGCTCTTTGCTTGCTGTTAAGGTTAGCTAGGCTACCGTGTTGAGGTCAGGTCGGCTTTAGAAAACCGTTCGTTGCAGACCGATCACTTTGCCAATAACTTGAAACTCATTATCAGAGGCAAAAATTGGCTTAAAATCGACATTCTCTGGCTTAAGATACCAGCCTTTATCTTGGTCCTGCATCAAGCGTTTAACCGTCGCATCGCCATCCACAAGGGCAACCACAATGGAGCCAGGGGTCGCTTCTTCTTGGCTTTTTACAATCAACCAGTCACCATCTAGGATACCAGCGCCGATCATACTCAAGCCCGAAGCTTGCAAAGCGAATAGCTTGTGGCGAGGAGGCATTGGTCTGGGAAGAAGTGAGGGCGAAACTTTGAGTGAGCCGGCGGCATCTGGAATAGCCTCAACGGGCAGGCCAGCGGGTACCGAGCCGAGTTGGGGAATCGATATGGTATCAAAATCTTCCTCGACTCTTGTGGTCGTGAACTTTCTCTTGGCTTGGCTCGTAATGATCAAGGTGCGAGCTTTCTGTTTCGCTGCCAGCTCCAGATAGCCTTTTCTGCGGAGAGAAGCAATCACGTCCTGGGCCGAACCGACTGCCTTATAGCCCATGAAATGGCAAAGCTCTCGCAAACTTGGCGAGTAGCCCTTTGACTCGGTGTGATGTCTGATAAAATCAAAAGCCTTCTGTTGCTTGCTAGTCAGCTTATCCAAGGCGATCTCCTGGCGATTCGAAATGACGACTCGACTCTAAATGTAACCCATTGCTTTCAATCTCTCAAGAAGAGGTGGGTGCGAGTGATATACCGTCGAGAAAGCTCTGTGTGAAATAGGCATAACATGACTATTCTCTCGTAGCTTGAGCAAGGCATCGCCCAATAGCTTTTTATCTGCCACATTATTGAGGGCAAAAGCATCGGCGGCGAACTCGTTGCGTCGTGACATAAAGTTGCTCAAAGGCTGGATGAGGAAGCCAATTGGTCCGAACCATAGGGAGAACATGGTGAGCGCACCGTAGTCGCTGATACCGTCCAGATGAAACGCTTGATACAAGCTCTCTACGGGAAGGGCCAAGCTGATCAAAAAGAACATGAAGCCAGTCATAAAGAAGCTTCGGATCAAACTCCAGCGAATATGATGAAGTTTGAAGTGGCCTAGCTCGTGAGCCAAGACCGCGACAATTTCGTCGGTCGACATGGATTTTACCAGGGTATCGAAGAGGACAATCTTCTTCTTGCCGAACACACCTGTAAAATAGGCATTGCCATGTGATGAGCGAGTTGACGCGTCCATGATAGAAATGCCGTCTGCTTCGAACTCAACCTTCTTTGCTAAGGTAAAAATTTTGTCTTTAAGCTCTCCTTCATCCAGGGGAGAGAACTTGTTGAATAGAGGGGCTAGGACGGTGGGGTACAGCCAAACAGTCAGCAAGCTGAACCCGAATACTACAAGCCAGGCTACGATCCACCATTGATTGCCCATGCTAGCCATAATCCAGAGTAGAACTGCAAGCAAAGCACCACCGAGAATGGAGCCAACGACCAAACCTTTCACGCGGTCGAGCCAAAAGCCTTTCATCGACTGTCGATTGAAGCCGTGTTTGGCTTCTAGAACGAAGGTATGATAAAGCTCGAAGGGAATGCTCAGTAGGCTAGACAAGAGCGTGATAATGCCAAAGAAGGCAAGGCCAGTCACGATGCTTCCCATGCCCAAGCTATCAGACAGGCTTTGAGCCATGCCTTCCACCCAACCCAAGCCACCCAAAACTAGGAATGCGAGTGTTATTATCGTAGAGACCCAGCTGTTGATCGCTCCGAAACGGTTTTTGTCCCGTGAGTACTGTAGCGTCTTTTCCATATCATCAGCGGCTATATTGAGTGCCTGACAGGCCTCTTCTCGACGTTTAGGGTCTTCGTAGAAGGAGCGGTTCAGATGGGCGAGATAGCGCTCACAAAGATGTTGAAACAGACGAAGTCCGACAAATAGAATAAGCAAGTTTTGCGGGCTCACGGTATCTCCTCGTGCGGTGGGCTCGGTGCAAATCTTTTTTATCGGTTTTTCTTGGGTTTTGCTACCTAATTTCTGACGCACATTTTTTTGCTTAGGATTCAACCTGCCAAGCTGCTTGCGAAAATCGTAAAGATCCGTTTAAGTAAGGCTCCTTAGGGTGCGTCAATGTAGAGGTTGTGGCGTGCATCCTAATTGCAAGACTGGGCGAAATAGATTAGAAGAGATAGCATCTATATCGCCAAGTATGTATAAATGGCAGGAAGACACATATGGAATCAGCAGCTCTTCTGCAAGTGAATCAACTCCAGACCTCTTTCAAAACAGAGGATGGGCGTATCCGTGCCCTAGATGGGGTGAGCTTTCAGGTCGAAAAAGGAAAAACCCTTGCCGTTGTAGGCGAATCAGGTTGCGGTAAATCTGTAACAGCAATGTCGATTATGGGCTTGGTGCAAGAGGCCAACGGTAAAATCGATGGTGGCCAAATACTATTTGATGGCACAGACCTGGCCGCGTTGAAAAAAGAAGAGATGAGAGCCATTCGCGGCAATAAGATATCGATGATTTTCCAAGAGCCCATGACAGCACTGAATCCTGTTTACACGATTGGTGAACAGATTGGTGAGGTCTTTCGAATTCACCGCGGCATGAGCCGAAAGCAAGCTAGGCAAGAGGCTTTGCGCATGCTGAAGTTGGTGAGTATTCCAGCCCCGGAAAAGCGTATTGATGAATATCCATTTCAATTATCCGGTGGTATGCGGCAACGTATCGTCATTGCTATGGCTCTTGCCTGTGAGCCGAGCCTACTCATTGCAGACGAGCCGACAACAGCCCTGGACGTAACGATTCAGGCTCAAATTATCCGCTTGATGAAGCGTCTTCAGGAAGAAAAAGGCACCTCGATCATGTTCATTACCCATGATTTGGGTGTGGTTGCCGAGGTGGCAGATCATGTGGTGGTGATGTATGCAGGAAAAGCTGTCGAGTACGGTCCCGTAAGAGATATCTTTAAGAACCCTTCGCATCCTTACACCAAGGGCCTCCTGAAATCGATTCCAAGTTTGGACGACCATAAAGATAATAAGCTTTTCACGATTGAGGGCACCGTACCTGGTCTAAAAAATCTTCCCCAAGGTTGTCGCTTCAATACCCGCTGTCATTTGGCTCAAGAAGAATGCTTTAAGAAAACTCCAGAGTTTACTTCTCTAGGTGATAGTGGACACAAGGTTGCTTGTTACGAAGTGGGAGGAAAGTAAACCGTGAGTGAAACTCTATTAGAAGTAAAAAACTTGAGTATGCACTTTCCAATTATGGGAGGCGTGTTTCGGCGGCCCGTTGGCAAGGTGCATGCAGTGAACGATGTCTCGTTTGAATTGCACGCCGGTGAAACCTTTGGTGTGGTGGGCGAGTCAGGTTGTGGTAAATCGACTCTCGGGCGTACCATCGTCAGACTATACGAACCAACCCAAGGGTCCGTGAACTTTCGCGGTGATGATATCGCACATCTCAAAGGCGATGGTCTGATGCGACTCCGTCGCGAGATTCAAATGATTTTTCAAGACCCCTACGCTTCGCTCAACCCCCGTATGACAATTCGTGATATTCTTGAAGAACCGTTTATCCTCCATGGAATGGGTGGAAGCGCCGAAGAGCGTTTGGCGAAAGTCAAAGAGCTGGTGAAGGTTGTTGGTCTTCGCGTATCAGACATCAATAAGTTTCCGCACGAATTCAGCGGCGGTCAGCGACAGCGGATCGGTATTGCCAGGGCCTTGACATTAAACCCGAGCATTATTGTTTGTGATGAAGCTGTTTCCGCCCTTGATGTATCGATTCAATCTCAGGTTCTCAATCTCTTGATTGAGCTACAAAAAACTCTGAACCTGACTTATGTTTTCATCTCGCACGATCTAACCGTAGTGAAGTATATTTCCGACCGAGTCGCGGTGATGTATCTGGGGCGTATCGTCGAACTAGCTAGTTCCGACGATATCTATGACAATGCCATGCACCCCTATACGAAGGCTCTGTTATCATCAGTCCCTGTTCCTGATCCAGATCGCATTCAACACTCTGAGATCTTGGAAGGGGAGGTGCCAAGTCCTACAAACCCGCCTTCTGGTTGTCCTTTTCATACCAGATGTAAATACGTTACGGATCGATGTATCAACGAATTACCTAGACTCACAAAAGTAGCAGGTAACGACGACCATCAAGTGGCTTGTCATTTTGCTGAAAAAATTAAAGAGGAGGCAGACCAAGGATGAGGTTTTTAAGAGGACAATTAGCTCTCGCACTAGCAGCAGTCATTGGTGTAGCTGCTTGTACAAAGAAGGAAACAGCAACGACCAAATCGGAAGATGGTCGCAAGATTCTCTATCATCTTCGCACATCGGCAGAGCGATCACTTGATCCGATGCAGCAATTCGATCAAGCGTCTCATCAGATGGTGCAAAATCTCTATGACGCCTTACTTAAGTACTCGTACCTAAAAAGACCTTATCAGATGGAGCCTAACCTGCTCACCGAAATGCCGGTTAAGCAGAAGGATGGTGTCACGTACCTATTCAAGTTGCGGAATGATGTTTACTTTCACGATAACGAAGCTTTCCCAGGGGGCAAAGGCCGCCAAATGAAAGCCGACGATGTGATTTATTCCATCAAGCGCTTTGCAGACGCCAATGTTAATACCCTGAGCTACGTGCTGATCGAGGGTTATGTGGAAGGCATGGATGAGTTCCGCGAAGCGACTCGTAAAGCTGGAGATAAAACCGACTACAGCAAGCTCGATATTGCTGGAGTTAAAAAGGTCGATGACTTTACTGTTTCTGTGAAGTTTACCTTCGACAATCCACTCGCTCTCTATCCATTCGCATTTGGTGGCTTATCTATCGTTCCGAAAGAAGCGGTAGAAAAATATGGTCAGGACTTCCCCAAGAATCCAGTGGGAACAGGTCCCTTCTATATGAAAACCTACTCTCGTCGTGGCAAGCATGTGCTTGTGAAGCACCCTCGCTACCATGGTCGTTACCCCACAGAGGGAGATCCAGGGGACAAGGAAGCTGGCCTCTTGGCTGATGCTGGCAAGCAACTGCCTCTTATCGATGAGGTCCACCTGCCGCTTATCGAAGAAACCCAGCCTGCTATGCTCAAGTTCAAAAAAGGCCAGTTACATTGGATTGCTATGAACAAAGATGAGTTTAGCAACATGGCTTATAAAGATAAGGACGGCAAATTCCATCTCACAGGAGAGTGGGATAAAAAGTTCAAAATGTATACTGAACCCTATGTCTCTACCTTCTATATGAAGTTTAATATGGAAGATAAGCTTGTTGGTAGCAACAAGGCCCTTAGACAAGCGATTGCTCTTGCCATGAATCCTGAAGGGTTTATCGACCTGATGCATAATGGTCGCGGACTTACCGTCAATAGCATCGTGCCTGTCACAATCAACGGCAGCGAAAAAGTCACCGGAGCCACCTGGTATAAGCAAAACCTTGAGTTGGCGAAACAGAAGCTAAAAGAAGCTGGCTACCCTGAAGGTAAGGGTCTACCACCCATTACTGTTGAGTACCGCTCTACAAACAAGGACTCGCGACAGCAGTTCGAATACTTTAGAGCTGACTGGGCTAAGATTGGTATCAAGGTGAACGGTAATTTCCAAACCTTCTCGAACTTCCTGAAGCGTACTGAGTCTGGCAACTTCCAGATTGCCGATGCTGGCTGGGGCGCAGATTATCCTGATGCTGAAAACTTCTACCAGCTGCTTTATAGCAAGAATAAGGCGCCAGGACCGAACGATGGCAACTTCAATAACCCTAAGTACGATGCCCTTTACGAAAAGTCTCGCTTTATGCCTAATGGGCCAGAGCGTTTTGAGTTATTCAAACAAATGAATGACATTATCAAAGAGGAAGTTCCTGTACTTTTGGTTTTCAATCCTCTGTCATTCGGTTTGTATCAGCCAAATGTTGCGAATATGAAACGTAACATGATGGTTGAGTTTCCTTACAAGTATTTGAATCTAAAGTAAGAGGTTGTTCTCGCCATGCTGACTTATATTATCAGACGCCTACTCCAGATGATCCCGATCTTGCTGGGGGTTTCGGTTCTCGTATTCGTACTATTTACAACTGTGGGTGAAGATCCCGTGCGCGTTAAGCTTGGCAATCATGCCAGCGAAGAAGCGATTCAGCAGCTACGCGCTGAATGGAATCTAGATAAGCCTCTGTATGTACAGTACGGAATCTTCTTGAAGCAAATTGTGACGTTTGATTTTGGCAGATCATTCAGCACGGGTGACAAGCTCAGTAGCATGTTTGCCGACGGAGCAATGGTGTCTCTGTCGCTTACAGCGCCTCCGTATTTTATGGGGGTGCTGATTAACGTGTCGATTGCGATCTTGATCGCCTTCTATCGAGGGTCGTGGATTGATCGCTATTCGACATTCTTATTTGTGGGGGCTATGAGTATCTCCTACTTGGTGTATATCCTAGCCTTCCAGTATATTCTGGCATATCAATGGGATTTGTTTCCCATTAATGGCTACGAACCTGGTTTTGGAGCGGTCCCGTATCTCCTATTGCCGTGGTTGGTCATTATGGTTGTCAGTGCAGGCCCTGATATTCGGATGTATCGAACCTTTTTCTTGGACGAGACTAAGGCCGATTATGTCCGCACAGCCTTTGCAAAGGGCTGTACCCCCTATCGCATTCTCTTCAAGCATGTGATGAAAAACGCTATGATTCCTATTATCACCTATACTGTGATAGGTATTCCTTTCTTGCTTCTTGGAGCTTTCCTTATGGAGCGGTTCTTTTCCATTCCAGGAATTGGGGACATTATTATCACAGCTATTAATAACGGTGACTTCCCAGTGATCAAGGGCTTAACAGTGCTGATTGCTATTGGATACTCCCTATTCAATCTAGTCACAGATATTCTTTATGCCTATGTAGATCCTCGGGTACAACTTAACTAAGAGAGACGGATGAGCGAGACAGCTAGCATTTCAAGCAACCTTGAAGCCGCAGAAGAGGCAAGCCACCGAGTTGGTGAAAGCCTAGGGCAGCGGGCCATCAAGAAACTTATGAAGAAGAAGTTTGTAGTCCTGTGCTTTGCAGTGACTCTACTCTACTTGCTGATTGCAATTTTGGGTTATCTCAACTTGCTGCCTGACTTTCAGCAACGGGTTGGTGAATCCTATGAGGCTCCGTCTTTGTCATGGGCCAAGCTACTCGGCACTGATATTTTTGGTCGTTCGATCCTATATAAGGTACTTACAGGCACTAAAACTGCCATGACCATCGGCATTTCGGTGACTGCGATTTCAATTCCTCTAGGCCTGCTCTTCGGCGTGATCTCGGGATACTACGGCGGCAAGGTGGATGCATTTATCGTCTGGGCGTATTCAGTTCTAGCGTCGATTCCCTACATTCTTCTTGTGATTGGTATTTCCTATGTACTTGGTAAAGGGGTCTTCTCGATCTGTGTCGCCATGGGAGCCGTGGGTTGGGTTGGGCTTTGTCGATTGGTGCGTGGTGAAGTCATGAAACATAAGAGCCGTGAATATGTCCTAGCGATCAACTTACTTGGTGGTAAAGATGGACGAGTCATGTTTAAGCACATCATGCCGAATATCTTTCATCTTGCTATTATCACAGCATCTCTCAGCACACTCAATGCGATCAAGTCAGAGGTAATTCTGACTTTCTTGGGTGTTGGAGTTCAAGATGGCTCTAGTTGGGGCACCATGATCCAGGATGCAAGTGGTGAATTGGTCAATGGTATTTGGTGGCCTCTATTGAGCGTAACAGTGGCAATGTTTCTCATTATTTACGCCCTCAATGTGATAGGCGATGCGTTACGTGATGCTCTCGATCCAAAACTGGTAGACTAAAAGTCTGGCCTTGACATCAGGAAGATGAGCATTACTTTTATAAAGTGCAATGACGAACAAATCGATTAAAGGCAAATATTATGGGTACTTATACAAAAGCGGTTTCCGAAGCAGATTTTGAAGAGAAGGTATTGAAGGCCAATGAGCCTGTACTAGTAGATTTCTGGGCTCCTTGGTGTGGCCCCTGTGTTTCGATTGGTCCCGCTTTGGAAAAGCTTGCCGAAGAATACCAAGGCAAAGTGACCATTGCTAAACTAAACGTTGATGAGAATCCTGAAATCTCTGCCAAGTATGGTGTACGATCGATTCCTTACCTAGCTATGTTCAAGAACGGTGAAATCACTAGTTCTGTTGTTGGTGCACAACCACCGCAAAGCTTGCAGAAAATGATTGATGAATCACTCTAAAGTGATGGAGGCCCCATCGGCTGATGGGGCTGGAACTTAGTTTTTAAACACTGGTTTCTCTATATAAGCTTTCTGTTGTTTCTCTATCCTGCGATCATCCTCCTCGATATTCTTAATCAAGTTTTGAATCAAGATTGATTCTTCCAAAGAAAATTTTTTCTCTGTCACGTTCAACCTCCTTCCAAGACTTCTGTCGGAATATCTGAGGGCAGATTCCTTTTTTTACGAGTTTTTAGGTATTTAGCCGGCTTGGAAAGAATTTCGCAATTCTGCGAATGGGGTATTTCATGTCGGAAAACTTGATTATTGCGGTAGCTTAGGGAGTTAGTGAGGGAGCTAGGGCTCCCCATATGATCTAGCTCTTTTTCTTGCCTTTAACCTTGAGCTTGCCACTCTCGGTTTTCATAAAGTAGAAGCCGCCCTCAGATAGGCACTCTTTCTTCGGCTTACTCACCCAAGCTAGGTGGTGAGGTGCACCGCAAGCGTTGTTACCCTTACAAGCATAAGTTGCAGACTTCTTGTACTTACCTTTGAAAGTTTTTTGAGCTGCATCAATCTGCTCTTGATTTACGGAGCAGGATCCACTCCCTTTGCAAGAGTTCACTCCAAAGCACTCAACACTTTTCTTTTTTTTTGGAGGTGCTGCCTCAGCTGGCTCCAAACTTTGAACGCCCAATGCAAGGCCAGCTGTGGCCGCCATTAACAGAGACTTCTTCATGATGGTTCCTTATGAAATTTTTTGTAGTGGAAGATGATTCTTATTATACACAAGATTCATAGGAATCTTGATGCAGGTAGCACTTCCTTTACCAGGTGAACTTTCCAAGTAGACTTGGCAATGGAACTTTTCCAGGCTGGCTCTCACAGCATCAAGGCCAACGCCGCGGCCGCTAATGTCAGTGGCTTCCTGCTTGGTAGAAAATCCTGAATGGAACAATAACTCAAGAATTTCAGAATCGTTCAGATTTGCATCGGAGTCTACAAGGCCCTTTTCCTGAGCCAGGCTCAGAACTTTCTTGGTATTGATACCACGGCCATCGTCATGGAGCTTTAGCGTGATAGATGAGTCTGAGCTTTCATAAGAATGCCAAAGTTGGCCCATGCCACGCTTATTCGTCAATGCTCTTTCTTCAAAGGTTTCCAAGCCATGATCGAGGGCGTTTCGAATTGCATGAGTCATGCAATCTCTAAGTGGCGCTTCAAGAGATTGGTGTAAAAATAGGAATTGTGGCTCCTGGTTGAGGGTAACCGATTTGCTCAGCGCACCAGCAACATCGTCGACCATGGAGCCGAAGCTTGCATAAAGCTCATCGAAGCTGAAGAACTCCCCAGCCTGCATCGCTTCTAGAGCGTCTGCGACTGATTCAGGTTCACGACCAGAACGTAGCCATCGCAGGACAGAATTCAATGACTGGTTGGATTGATCTTGTGACGAGAAGATCTCACGATAGAGGTTAAGGTAAACAAGGAAAACCTTATGGAATTCTTCAAAGTCCTGGCAAAATCTTTCAACAGCCGGCTTGTCAATGGTCGTTTGGGGATCGTTCAACGCCTCATGATCACTTTCAATCTGGTGAATGTGCCCAGATATGACGTTAAGTTTTGCGAATCGTGCTCCACCCTTCATCGTATGAAGTTCTCTAAAGATCGGAATCCACTTGTTACGATCCTGATAGCTGGAATCGTCAGGTGAGATGGCTAATATTTCTAGGGATCTTTGCTCCGACTCAACCATAAATGAATCTAAAACTTGGCGAGGTGCGGATAGCATCTCTTGAATCGCTTCAGTTCTGGCCCCGGCGGCTTTTTGCTGCTGCTCCAAGTCTCGCTGTAGATTCAATAGATCAGTGACATCAGTCACAACCAATAACATGCGACGTATAGTGCCTTGGTCATCTAATAGTGGAGCATAGCGGATATTGAAAATCCTTTCTTGTTCGACTCCATCTACGACTTTCTTAAAGCTAATTTCAGACTTGAGATCGTATTGAGAGATTGTGAACTGGAAGCTGTCTGCACCGATGATGTTTTCCAAGGTGAAAAGGTGCTTGGAGTGGCCTTCATTCTCTTTTGTCATGTCTTTGAAAAGGGTTTCAAAGATCGACTTACCCCCAAGTTTATCAATGTTTAGAATCGACTCACTGGCTTTTGAGTAGCGATTGGCGATGGTGTGATCGTCTTGAATGACAAGGACCGCGCCGTCGAGATTATCAAGCATTTCTTCGATTTCAAGGTGAGCTGCTTTTAGGTCTTTGGTGCGTTCTTGAACCGTTTGCTCTAGGCCTTCATTAATAGCCTCGATCTTAAGCAAGCTATGTTTTAGACGCTGATTGGTAATCGTTAAATAGATGCCGAGAACTACAAAAAGGATGCTGCCTAGAACGACGAGGATGAGTAGAGAGTAGTTGAGGTTGCTGAAGTAGATGTCTTTTTCAAAGTGAAAGAGAACGCCATGATCGAAAATCGGAACTTCAACATCACTGACAGCCATATCAACTTGTCGAATTCCCTCTGGGGAACGATCTAGGGATCGGAAGATGTTTTGCTTCTCGGCTTGGCCCCACAGTGGCACATGTACGGTTGTGGTGAAGTTCTTGCGAAGATCATCGCTGCCAAGCAGTTGCGGGATCAATACTGTGATACCAAGAATTCCGCGAATCTGAGGTGGCGAGCTTGGTTTAAGTATGGGTAGATAAACATCCACCGCCGTGTCGCCATTTTCCATCAGGAACGGGTTGGAAACCTCTGCTTTTTGATTTTGGAGTACGTTTTCTACGATGGGGCGTTGGCTCTTGTCTGAGAGTAAATCCCAGCCAAAGTATACGGAGTCTCGGTGCATGGAATCGGAAAGGTAGGTGACTAAGTACTCATCACTTGTTTCAGCTGAAACGATTTCACTGCTGTCGTCAGAAGATGTAGCAACAAACCCTTGGTTGTCATCGTAGAGATCCGAAATTCGGATTTCATAGTCCCGACGCTCGCTCTGATCGACTTTAGCGTAGTAGGTAATCGAAAACACAAATGGGTAGTTGGAAACCACATCATCAGTCACCTGAGAAAAGTTTTTGGGATTGAGCTCAGGAAGTAGGGTGATGAATCGCTGTAAGCCCCTTGTCGTAGTGACAAGTCGTTCGGTAACTGTAGAGAGAGTTTCTTTGACGACAGCGGTATCGGAGACGAAGTCTTGTTTAGCGATATCGACAATGTAATTGTATGTAAATCGTGAAACCATTACCCCAACGATGGAAAGGACTAGGGCAACGATCATGACCTGCATTCGATTACGAATCTTTTGCGCTGAAGACTTCACGTGGGTCCTGCTAAATGGCTTCTGATACTGCTAGTATAAATGAAGGCCGATAGGAAAAGGGTGCCTATAGTGAGTATAGGCACCCCAAGGAAGAAATAAGGTCTTTGGCTTGTGATAAGTCAAGCCTCTCAGCGAGAGGGAATCTCTGTATCAGTGTACACGTACCTCGCGGATGCTTACGTCATCGAGAAGTATTCCGTAGGTGTCAGCCGCTCCCAGGTCTTCAAAGGCAAGTTCTAGGGATTCGATGTTTTCGATGCTGATCGTCACTGTGGTGTGATCCCATCGATCCGTAACGGAGACAGGAATCACCTGGCCATTAATAGAAAATTGCAGGCTGTTCTCGCCTCCAGTAGGACTCCGTCGGGATTTGTGACGAAACGAGATCTCATAGACTCCGTCTACAACTTCAACTGATTGCTTGATCACTAAGTTTGTTTTCATCTCAGACATCTTTACATCCGTTAAACAATGGCTATCAAGTTCCACATGCTGGTTCGGGGTGAAACGTTGGATTTCGATCCAAGAGCCTTGCTCGGACGCTTTATAAGCCTCTCCGCAAGCCTGTTCGTTGCTAAACGAAAAGTCCCAACCAAATAGGTCTTTATCAATATCATTGGTGTGAATAAGGTCCCAAGATTTGTTGATACTAGGGTAACTGAAATCACCGTTCACCAAGATATTGTCCCCGAACTCACTGTTGGGAGAAGCTGGATTGAGAATTTGAAGAGCAGGAGCATCAGCTGGTTTTTCAATCTGTGATTGATCATCATGGTCAGGATTAGGATCTGTAAAATCATTATCGACTACAAGTTCAGAAACCGGAGCAGTAGGATCTTCAGATTCAGGTTCCGCAATAGGAGCATCAACTTCAATGGTCGTGAGCAGTTCTTGATCGATATTTCCTTTGGTGCCGTCGTTTAGCTCAGAAAATTGGGTTTCGGTTCCACATGACGTTAAGAAAATGGTGCCAATCAAAGCAAAAAGGCTCTTCATCTAATGCCTCCTCTATATTTCTCTAAGTTGTATGTCTCGCTGCTTACATAATACTCTTCGTCGGCCCCTCTCCATCCGAGGACGAGGGTTTCTTAGTTTCAAGCCTAAGCTTTCTTCGTAGTCTAATAGCCTGAATTAAATGGATTTTTCTGGTTTTTTTGTGAGGGGTTAGGGCCTGTCTAGAGGTAGGCTAGGAGTTTTTTGTCAAAAAGCCTCTCGACATTCTTACGTCCCGTACGATAGGGCTCGGGTTTTGTGAGGCTTCAGCCGACAAGTAAAGACAGAGGCTTGAGTCGTATCTGATTTCGAATATTTGTTCTTAACTGTCTGTAACAATTATGGTATTGGCCCCAAAGAAGATTGGGCTGACTTTCTGCTTGAACTTCTGCCTTACATGAGGGAAGACTTAGGTCTGCCTTTTGGGCTTATGGCACAACCGTTCATAACATTCATAGGAACCACATGGTCATTGAGAACGAAAAACAGCTAAAAGCTATGGAAAAAATTGGGGCTATCGTGGCTAACTGCCTCCAGCTTGCAAAAGCCAAGGCTCGGCCAGGCATGACGACCAAGGAACTTGATGCCATAGCGGGGGCATATCTCGACAAACACGGGGCGGTATCAGCACCAATTAGCTGTTATAAGTTTCCTGGCCATGTTTGCATAAGCGTTGAGAAGGAAGCGGCTCATGGGATTCCGGGAGATCGGGTTCTACAGGCTGGTGATTTGATCAATGTCGATGTCTCTGCTCATCTTGATGGTTACTTTGCAGACAATGGTGAATCATTCATCATCGGCGGCCATGGTGGGAAGGTCAAAAACAAGCTCTGCAAGACAATTAAAAATGTCCTGGATCAAGCCATCCTACAGGCTCGTGCCGGAGTTCGCATCGCTGAAGTCGGACGCACTGTAGAGCAACTTGCACAGCAGAGTAACCTGACAGTGATTCGTAACCTGGGTGGCCATGGCATTGGTAAAACTCTTCACGAGAATCCCGAGTTCATCGCTAGTTATTTTGATCGCAAGGATCATCGTCGATTTAAGGAAGGAATGTGTGTCGCCATCGAACCTTTTCTTTCTAATGGTGGCGACTGGGTTGAAGAGAGTTCTGACGGCTGGACTTTGTATCAAGATCGATACTATGCCGTTCAAAAAGAGCATACGATTATGATTACTAAGGGCAAGCCTGTAGTGTTAACACAGCCTACCGAAAACTTTGAATCTTGACCCTAGAACAAGCTTGGTTGATCAGCGATTCTAATACGAACTGATCAATCTTTGCTGGGCCTTGAACTTTCAAAATTTCCGCAAAAACTCCTCAATGTGCACTAGCGCGATGGCATATATCCTGCAATAATCCGTTATCTGGTACGAATTGCAGAAAGGTTGTTCCTATGCCTGGCCATACATTCCGTGCGGTACTTTTAAGCTTACTACTGTCATCACTAGCAATAAATCTCTATGCGTCAGATGATTCATTTGCAGAAAAAAAGAAACAATTCGAAGCTCTATTCGAAACGATCCCAACCCAGAGCTTTGAAGGAGTGCCGTTTAAGGGGGAGCCTATTGATTTGGATTATAAGGCTTTTGTAAACCCGAGTTCTAAGGGCAACGTGGTTATTGTTCATGGCTTTACGGAGCACTTCTATAAATATCAGGAGCTTGTCTATGATATCTACAATCGTGGCTACAGTGTTTACACGTACAATCAACGGGGCCATGGTTCGTCGCGATTGATTGATGAGCCAGCGGTCTACGTAGATAATTTCGAGCATTATGTGGACGATCTCTATCGGCTAACCCAGAATGTTTTGGCTACTAAAGGGCAGCCTTTGGTGCTTCTAGGGCACTCAATGGGCGGTGCTGTGGTTGCGCGCTTCATGGAGCGCTACCCAAATGTAGCAGAAGGTGCGATTTTGAGTTCACCTATGATTCGGATGAATACGGGGACGTTTCCTGCCTGGCTTGCAGAGGGTATCGCCAGTATTGGTGTTGCACTTGGATTTGAAACGAGCCTCGCACCGGGGCAATCTCTTCCTGCGGTAAAACCGTGGAGCTTTGCTGAGGCCGGTACATCTTCTGAAAAGCGATACAAACAACAAGTTGGAGTCATCTATCGCCCTGATCTAGATTCATGGCGAAGAGGCGGAGCGACAGTTGGTTTCGTTCACGAGGCTATGGTTGCGACTCAGAAAATTACTGAAGCCCAAGAGCTTCAGAAGATCAATAAGCCCATTTTATTATTCCAGGCTGGCATCGATAACTGGGTTAAAAATGAGCCACAGAATGAATTTTGTTCTCTGATCGATCGCTGTGAGTTGCAAGTTTTTTCTAAGTCTCAGCACGCTATCTACAATCAGGTCGATGATATCCGCGAGCCTTATCTAGATAAGATCTTTAAGTTTTTAGAGAGCATGACGCAGCGCCCTGTGATTGGTGTGAAATAAGTTGCGATGATCCATTAAGTATCGTCATCATCCGCCCCATCGTCATCATCTGTGTTAGGATCGGTTGTGGGCTCCGGTGTTGGAGTCGACGGTACTTTTGTTTCGAGGGTTTGATCAGTTTCAGTGTCAGATAGGATGCCATCGCCATCTTGATCGAGTCCATATCTCAAGCTGCCAGCTATATTTGCTTCAATGATCGCTTTTATGGCTGTGGCTTCAATACTCGCGTTATTAGAAAAATCGAGAGTTTGACTCGCGAGGCTGCTTAAGTCTAGCCCTTCACCAGAAAAATTAAACCATCGCTCAGCATTAAAGGAAACTATGAAACGGCTCTTGTCGCTTAACGTGATGCTTGTTCCACTTACACTTTGATCGCTCACTTGGATATCGAGTTTAAGGGCCTGTGTTCCGATGGCTCCTTCAAGCTGCAGCTCGTAGCCAATGTTTATAGAGCTTAGCGAGCTAGTATCCAGATTTTGTGATCCTAGGGTTATTTGAGATTGAGACTTTAAATCAATAGCTTGATTCCAAGTATAGCTAGCCGATTGGCCATCATTAACAAGGCTAAGCGATGTGATTGTGAGGCTAATTTTATCCATCGAAGAAATAGAAGAGGCTTCTCCAAAGCGATCTTTGACGGGAAGAAGGCCATTATTGCTATTGTCCACTGATGCGACTAGATCTAGTGTTTTGCTAGTTTCAGCCTGAGTTTTCTTACCCTCGTTGTCTTCGAAATCTTGAGGGTTGCCGAGCCATGATCCACAGGAGTTGCTCGCCAGCCAAAGGCTCATGCACATACAATAGTGAAATCCTCTTTGAATCATGATTCAACCTCGGGGTCCAGTTTATCAGTGATAGGAAAAAATTGAATGTTGAGCTGAAATACTTGATCAGAGCGACTATGCTCTTCCAGCTCGAATATACCGCGACAGCATTCAATAATGCGTCGCCTTACTTCAGGGATATCGGCTTGTGACAGCGCTAGAGTAAGGGTGTTCAATTCTCTCATTTCGGGGCTGACATGAACCACTGCCTCACTCGCCAATTCACATGATTTCTGGTGAAATCGAGCTGCTGCAACTGCTGAAGTTTTGTAATCTAAGCCGATTTGTTTCTTTGTAGATCGATAGGTTTTTGAGACTTTATCGTATTTGATAAGCTCAAGGTCAGATAGCACCTGAAGCCCCTGCTCTATCTCCCTAGGGAATACCTTAAAGAGAAAGCGCTCGCAGATTTCATTGATGTTGAGCTTGGGATTTACTTGAACTATTTCTCGCAGCGCAGGAAAGAACCATTGAGAATAGAATTCAAGGTGCTTTTGATTTTCTGGCGCCGACATTTTTGTTTTCAATTGAAACAGGTCGGCGTAAATCTTTTCACGCTTCTCATGAATTTTGATTGTCTCTAGACGGACCATATTTTCCGCAAATTTCTTCCGGTCTCCTGATAAGCCCAATGCTTTAAATGTTTTTTCGGCAGTCTTAAGGGTCATGCGACGCTTTTTGGATACATATAGCCAAATCACATTGCTGAACGAAAGGCCTAGATCTTCCGAGTAGCGCTTATAGTTGTATGACCCTTGCTCTGCTTTTAGTTTTTCATAGATGTCTTGTAGAACGTCGCGATAATGCAGATATGCTGAGATATCAATCTGCGATGCAATATGCATGATTGCAAGTCGATTTGAGCGCTGGTTCTTGTTCAAAATATCCTCCGTATGAGTCTTTACGGTCTGATCAGGTAAAAACTTAAGAGCATATTCTATTGTCAATTAAAACAATGGTTTAAGTTGCATTTGGCAACATCAATCAAGCTTGGTCAGCATACTCTTGTCAGTATGCATAAAAGCTCTAGGATATTTGGTAGATAAACCTGGCCCTGAATGCGCCTTAGTTTGCTAAAGATTTAATTTAATCGATTTATATATAATATTTATAGCAGTTTATATTATCGATTTGAGATGCGAGTAAAGTAGGCCGTTAAGACTAATATAAGATTTGTCCCCACAAATCTTTTTTGATCGTGACTGATCTCACTCATCGATTCCTTTGCAAACCAAGAGCGTTGGCTCTTGGTTTTTTTTGTCTATTGCTTGCCTTTCATAAGATTCGACTGGAGAAAGTCCACAGAATCACAACGATGTTGGGCGGAGTTGATTTCTTAAGTAGAAAGATTTTCGTCAGTTTTAAAATTTACTAAGAAGAATTCTGAACTCCTTTAGCTCGGCTCCGAAGAGAGGCGGGTCTATCGATATTTTATGGAGATCATAATGAGAGTACTGCTATTGGGAATTGCATGTTCCATTGTCCCGAATTTTGCTTTAGCTACGAAGAACGACTACGAACGACCACCATTTTCCATCGAGGTCACCGAAGTGCGCGGCTCCGGTTGCCCGCACCCTGATGAAATCAGCGTTGACCTTAGTCCTACTGGTAATTACTTTATCGTCGCACAGTTTAATAACTACGATGATCACTTTCTTGCAGTAACAAGCCCAGACACCTCAACAGCTCGGGTGAATTGTACGATTCAATATAATTTGATCTTAGATGAAGGCTATCGACTCGATTATGCAGAGTTCTACATCGATGGTGAATATCACCTTTCTGAAAATGGCACGGCGTTTTTCTCTATTCGTCACAATGTTCCAGGTGTCGATCAACCGGTTTTCCATAACATGAGTCGTAGTGCCTTCGACGATGATAAATTGTCCGACAACTTTCAATTATTCGGGTCGATTGAGGGCATTGATAAGCGAGCAAACTACTGTGGCGCAACGATTCCAATTGAAGTGCAGCTAAGAGCAACTGCAAGACGTGCCTTTGATGACTCATTTGATACCTTTGTTGGTGTCGATAACGCAGAGGGTGAAATGGGAGAGAGACAAGGTCGGCAACAAATTGATTGTTTTGGGCGGGTTATTTCCTGCGATTAGAAAGGATAAATTATGAAAAAGCTATGGCAAATTTTAGGGATTCTCATGCTGTTAGGGCACGGAGAACATGGGCTTGCAAGCAGCGGTGGGATGCAGGTGGTAAGGAATAACGATTGTGGACCTCTAGACTACCAGGTTAGTAACGGGGGCTTGGTGATAGAGTTTGAGCGATTTACGGTAGAAACCAACCAGAAGTCATATTTCGAGGAAAAGGTCTGTGAGATCGAGGTCACAAATATTCATGTTCCTGCTGGCAAGCAGCTGAGACCATCACAAGCTTTGGCTGATGGTGAAGTATTTACATCGGAGTCAGGAGGAGCCTATGCTTATCTGGACTACACTTGGATGGGAGAAACGATCAGTGCAGAGGCTACGTTTGAGTCTGGTATTCTTTCAGGTGATAACTATATTCTGACAACCCCTTATGCTGGGTGGTGGGCTTACACTCCGTGTAGCTATGAAGATCAGTATGCAGTGATGCAAGGGCGATTCCATATCAATGTATCCAGTGAGCAATACGATAAACAATCATCTAGTTTGCAGCTAGCAAATTCTGAAGCACAGATGAAGGCGAGTTGGAATTGGGAGTGGCAGGATTGCGAAGTTGATGGGCAAGATTGGTTGCAGAAGAGATTTAGATCGCGATATACCAATGACGAAGGGCGTTGGATTCGTGGCTATACGCAATTTCTGAAGCCTGATTTCGGCCGCTATGATTTGGACAACGGTTCCTTTGGGGAGTTTGAAAACATCGAGTTTTCAGAAGACGGCACTGTTGTTTCCGGTAATTGGATTTTCGAGAATGGTCGGCATGGTTGGTTTCAGTTCTTACTTGGCTTAGAAAAAACATCATTCGATGGCAATTGGGGCTATGGTAAGGACGTTGGTGTTGCCCCAGTGGGGCGTTGGACTGGTTATGTTGTTGACTAGATAGACTGGTGTGCGAGGCTGAAGCATGGTTTTTTCTCTTCAGTCTCGCCTGTGCGGCTAGCGATATAGAGTAGCAGTTAGGATGAGGATGATGAGTTGGACGAAGATTAGCTAAACGCGCCTAGCAGACTAGACCGAGAGTCAACGGATCCTGAGTTCGACATAATAGAAATCGAAGCTACGGACTACCCCCTATTACAGCGGTTGAAAACAGGCTTACCTTTGTGCTTACCAAGATATTCAAAGTCCAAAGCCAGTAACTCTTGGTATTCTTTCTCAACAATCACTTTGTTCTTCAACGCTTGCTGAAGCGAAGTTTCGCAAGGGTCAGTTGGCTGCACAGTAGTCGGAGGGTCAACTAATCCCTGTCCTTCTTCAGAGGGCCTCTCAGGTCCTTCACCTGATTTAGAATTGCAAGAAACAATCAAAGTTAAGGAAAATACGGAAATCAATAGCTTCATATCTATTACTCTCTCATTCGAAAAAAGCTGCTGGCAGTCTAGTATACTTAGTAGCATTAGACCAAATGGTTTCGTGAGAATTCTGATCTAACACAATTTCGGATAGCTCGTTATAATGTTGCTCGATCCGGTCAATCACATCGAGACATGTTGCTGCATTGCTCTTGTCGCATATGATCTTTAGATCGGTTCCTAAAATGTCAATCAAACTGGTAATGTTTCCACCTATCTGATATGCGTAAAGTGTGATCCTATCCGACGATGTGTCTTCTGATTCGTTGAGGAGAGTTATCGTTTTTCGAATCTTCTTCCATAGGACTTTAACTTTAATCTTCAATGTTGCTTTTTCGACAAAAGACTTGTCTCTAGACGAAATACTATAGTTCAAAAGGAAAAGAGCCCCTTTTCTTTTGGACGAAACATAGTGAGTACCACATTCTTTAGAGAAATAATCTGCACCTTGAAGCCAAGCTCGTCTTCCGAAATCAGAAAGACTCGTAGGCTTGAAGTACTGGGTGCTACTTTCAGCCTTCGCTAGAAAGCTATAGTTTAAGTCATCACCGAATTCTTCTTTGTTTTTAAAATAGGAGAGTGTCGCTTTACCTTTGATTACGAGAAAGTCAGCTGAAACTGACCCTCTCCCGGACATAAATTCCTTCGTTCTAAAATCACTAGCGTTCATAACAATATCTACACGACCGAAGGAATTCCTAACTATGTGTTCACTACCGTCTAAACACTTGTTTGAGCTACTTTGACCCGGCATCTGATAACCTTGACCTAAAGGAAGGCTCTTATCTATGATCCTGATTGGGAGACTAAATGCTTCTCCTGCAGCGGCTAGTGCAAGAACTAAAGAAAGAATTTTCACAGCTTGCCCTCTCTAGTTTTTTCCAATGAATTCGATAAGTGACTTTAGGTTTTTATCCTGACTTTGATAGGCTAGTACTTCCAAGTCAAGATCCTTGTACTCTTTGAGTGTCTGTAAAATCATGGTACATCGTCAGAACAGTACGTTCATACACGTCCTCAACGCTTGCCTCCATCATCCCCTCCTTGCTAGTTGCGGGGTTGAGAGTTAGTGACT
>NZ_FWZT01000026.1 GCF_900177345.1 Pseudobacteriovorax antillogorgiicola | reverse complement strand
GGTTATCACAAGTCTTCCGATTTCTTGATTGCACAAGCTTTTAATAAGTTTCTTAAGACCTTTTTTGTTGTAGTTCATCCCTGAACCTAGGTCTTCGATAACCTCAAAATTCCAACCTTGAGATGAACAATAGAGCTGAAGGCATTCAACTTGCCGTTTAAGATCATCTTTTTGGTCATGAGAACTGACTCTAGCATAAGCTACAGTTGGTTTATCCTGGACGAGGATCCGATTGGTGGGCGACTTAATCGCTTGGGCGATCTCGTTCAGATCAAAGAGTCTTTGCCCACCTGGTGTTGTGCCAGCAACCTTAATCTTATCAGCGTTTGCCCATCTTCTAAGAGTATCAGGATGAACTCCGAGTTGTTTTGCTGCTTGTGTCAGTCGTACTTTCATATCGAAAAATATATGCAATTAGCATAGTCATGTCAAGAATAATCTAGAATATTTCTATCTGCTTCTAGCCCCAAACAATGGTTAGCAACTATTTTAGGAGAATAAACTCTTATGCCGCAAGCGCTATCTTTGATAGCTCCTGCGACAACTCTAGTGGCTTATGGAGTTAGGGTGAAGAAGCTTCGATTCAACTCCCAGTCGACTAGTGAAATCGATTGAACCTCAATCCCAGCGGAACATGGCAAGTTGCCAGAAAAGGACGCAACAATATCTTCCTCAGTGACTACCAATGTCGGTTTGGTAAAGCTTGTTTGGAAATTAGATTGATAATTTTGACCATTGCTCTGCCCAAGACATTCAAACCTTGCTTTAATACCTACATTGAAGAACTCAAAGGGAACTTTTCGTCTAATTAACAATTGCTGAAATTGCCCACTTTTGTCTGTTTGAAATTGGTGCTGCACGATTCCTTTAGGATTGTCGCCGTAAATATGGACTTCTCTTGTGAAGCTGGAAGGTTGGTCTACGAACCTGTAAGTCGAAAGATCAAAATTCCTGCCCTTGAAACTTAGAAACATATTCTTATCCAAATATTTTTCAGGTAGCCACGATCCAGAGAGATAGACGTTTTTTCGATCATCTGCAAAGCGGTTGATGAATGTTTCGTATGGAGAGCAATAAATATCTGGTCCATCTCGCGACTCTCGAAGGCATGCCGTCCAGTTCGTCAAGCTTTTCGGAATATCAACTACCTCCAAGAACCTTAACTGATAGTTTAACCCCAAATGGAAGTAGGTTTCGGTGGCAAATGATGCATAGTCAGTCAAGTTTTTGAAAAATTGATGATCTATATTGTCATTGTCTGCTTCAATCCTGCTAATCAAGTAGCTATTGGCATCAAATTTCGGAGCAGCTGATAAGTAGAGTGCCTTTGAGTAGCTTGCGATCCCTTCGTCTTTTGCAATCAAAGTTAAATCAATCCTGGACACATTTTGAAGGATTTCGTGGTCAAGCGATACCGTCCGAGGAAGGTAATTTATACTATTGAATTCGCGGTTAAGGATTTGATCGGAAACGCCAAAGTAGGTAATAGCAAGGAAGTAACGATTTGATTGGAAATCTTGGCTAGCTTTAAAATCGAGATGCATACTACATCTGCTATACTCGGAAAAATTGTACGCGCCACTAAATTCTACCATTTCGTCAGGTTCGCCAAGGCATCGCGTGCTATAGCGAAATGAATCGTCTGATAGTTCCTGTCGAGGAAAGACCCTGAACTCTTCTTGAAGTTCTGTGAAGATATCGAAGCCCTCATGTTTTTCAAAGAATTGCCCTTGTGTGATGAGCAGAGATTTAGCTTCCAATTGATCCCATATATACATGTCGTTTTCGAAAATCTGATTCCAATATTCGAAATCAAGCTTGATCAGATCTTCCGAGGAAAAGCCTTTGCCTTCAAGTTCAGAAATGTCTCTAATGCTCTTAGGGACTGTGACATCACCTAGATAGGTCACCTGACAGTTATTCAGGTTCTTAATATCATCGAGTGACCTCCGGGTGTTACCATGAGAAATTTCTAGGTGCTCTGGGTCGAAGTCTTCCCGGTTTATCGAGAAGGCAAATGACTTCTCGTGGAAGTTGGGTTCGAACTCAATACCTTGATAGGATATCGACAGGTTTATGTAGGTGTCTTTCTGACATAAAACATCAAAGGTCGCTCGCTGCTCAGCAAAGTGCGAAATGAAACTTTTCATTCCAGAAGTGGTATCATAATTGTCTTCCACCTCCGGTAGGCTCCATGGGCGCTGATCACAATTGATTTCGTAAGAGCCAGTGTCTAGCAACTTGGCAGAGCAATCTCGTGTGCTCTTAAAAACACTTATTTTATCCCCAATCGGTGGAGTTGGTGTTAATCCTAACTCAATTAGGGAAAATTCAGTTTGTGGCTTCTCCCCATTTTGGGGTGACTTGTTTTTTCCTTTGGAGCAGGCTGCAATGGCTACAATCGCTAGAATCGAGCCAATGGCTTTGAGTTGGGGGCTAATTCTCATGGTCGTCCTCGCTTGAGAGAGTCATCATCTACTGGGTAGCATTGATGGGATCTTAACGAGGGTTTGAGAGGAACTCCACTTAAAAGCTTCGGCTATCTTGCGCTTGAGTCCTCGTTTTGTGAACAGATTCCACGGTGAGCTTTAGAAAAGTCTTGAAACTTTGATTGTTAGGAGTTCTATGGCTAAAGCTCTGTTAAAACAGATCGCTCTCGCCAGATTTCGCCACGGATGGTTTCAACGATGAGATCTTCGCCATCTTCCTTGAGCATGTAGTTGTGCTGGATGGGAATTTTGCCACTTGGGGTATCCAAAGCATACGTGGGTATTCCAAATCCGGTAATATTGCCTCGCAGTGACTTCATGATTTTCATGCCCCTTCGTAGATCGACCCTCAGGTGTTCGGTGCCTTCGACAGCATGGGGGTGGAACACGTAATAGGGTCGAACTCGCGATTTAAGAAGCTGGCGACACAAGGTCAGCATGCGGTCCTCGGAATCGTTGACACCACGCAATAGGACAGCTTGGTTACCAACGGGGACTCCGGCGTCTACCAAATTACGAATGGCTTGCTGAGCCTCGGGAGTTAACTCTTCTGGGCAGTTGAAGTGGGTGTTCAGCCAAACAGGATGGTATTTGGCTAAAATCTTGCCAAGCTTTGCAGTAACTCGATATGGAAGAGTTACCGGGGTGCGAGTTCCAAATCGGATGATGTCTACATGAGGAATGGCTCGGATGCGGCTCAGAAGATTATCTAGAGCGGCATCGGAGGCAATAAATGGATCACCACCTGTGATCAAAACGTCGCGAATCGCTGGATTGCTCGCGATATAATCAATACCTCGGTCGACGATTTGGCGATTGAAGTGGAGGCCGACCTCGTCATCACGACGCTTGCGAAAGCAGTAGCGGCAGTAGACGGGGCATAGCTGTGCCACGCAAAAGGCAACCCGATCGGGGTAAACGTGGACTACTTCTTTCACTGGTGAGTGGGGCACTTCGTCCAATGGATCTGCTACGCCGACAGAATCGAAGCGCTCCTCAGTTCGCGGCATCGCTTGCAATCGCACCGGGCAGTCTTCTGCCTTTTCTAGTCGAGGCGCCATGAGTCCGGCGTAGTAGGGAGTAATACCGGTTACGAATAGATCTTTAAGCTGCTCGAAGCCCAAGTCCTCCTGGTCCTTTAAGTCCAAGACATCATGAAGTTGCTGCTTTTCTGCAATCTGATGTTTCATCTGCCAACGCCAGTTGATAAAAGTTTCCACCGAGACTCCAAACCTTTCAGCGCTTCGCGCAGTGAGGCTCTGAGGATCCTGGCCAATCGCAAGAAATTCTTCAGGAATAAAGGGGCTATCTAATTCGCGTGACATGTGATGAACCTTATCCGTTGACGAAAGCATGGGCGCTAGCTGGCACACAAGAGGCGTCTCAGTTTGAGCTTGAAGATGACAGAGTCTATGCTGCGGGTAGTCAGCATGCTAGCGGATGTCGCATACTAATGGAGCCAAATATGAATATCAATGAATTGATTCTAGGATCTACGTCAAAATATAGAGCAATGGTCCTTGGACAGGCAGGAATCCGGCACTTTAGACAGCTTGGCTCGGCCGCTGATGAAGAAGCGATCGTCCATAGCCAGCCGCTCGCTATGGCGCAGTTGAGGGCCGAAGCAAAAGGAAATGGAGTCGAGGCCCCACCGAAAAGTATTGTAATAGCTGGTGATCAGGTGCTGGAGTTCGAAGGGAAGCCTTATGGGAAAGTGGCAACTGCTGATGAAGCCAAGGCCCGCTTGCGGTTGTTTTCGGGAAAAACTCACTATTTGCATTCAGCCTACGCCCTTGTTTTAGTTGGTTCTAAAGGCCAAAAATCCATGCAGAGTCGTGTGGTTTCTGTTCCGATGACGATGAGAGCCCTGAGCGAGGCAGAGGTAGATGCTTATGTAGCTACTGATGAGTGGCAAGGCTGTGCTGGCTGTTATCAGTACGAAAACAGGGGAGTCCACCTGTTTGAAAAAGTTCTTGGTGACAGCACTGCGATTATCGGGCTACCGATGCCACAAATTCTATGTGATCTTAGGGATATGGGAGTCAATCTACTGATTGACCCCGAAGGGCCGTGGTAGGTCCGTAGTCAGCCAGGCTAGTTGAGCAAGTCTTGTAAAGCTGGAGGAGCTAAGTGAAAGCCGAGCAAAATCGAGCCATCGTAGTGTGGCTGGTCGATGCCCAAGTGATCTAGCCTATGGTTGGATCTTCGGATTTCTGTCCGTAGGCTAATGGTAAAGCTTCTATAGAAGTTACCCATCAGTGTACTCGCTAGGTACACTCCTAGTCCATCGCCAGAATCGTCCTCATGAAATGATTTTTCACTGAGGCTGACAGCTATCTCACTCCATGTTAACCCAGCCGATAGTAGCAAGCGAAGTTGAACATCTTCGTAAAGCTGTTTCAAAAGACCACTATACAGACCACGTTCCTGGTAACTTGCACTGGCCGGGGTGGTTGACTTGCTGTGGTAGACTTCATTTGTCACGCGCTGGCTCTGCTTGCTCAGCTTGCAGCCTAGTTCAAAGCCAAAGCTATCAGGCCTGATATAATCGATTCCCCAGCCTAGCAGAGGCATTTCATCGGGTACTTTCAGTCTGTCGAACTCTTCAGCAGAATAGTTATTTTTATATCCAAAGAATTAAACGGACCGCAGTAATGGGGGCCTTGGAGCCAGGTTGGAACTGCCTATATGTGAAAGTACTAGTAAACCATACCAACAGCAGAAAAATAGTTTTCATCGACTCCGTGAGAATAGCTTGCATCGATGTCGCTAGAGGCTAAAGATGTTGCTGAAAGTATCGTAAGAACAATTGTTTTCTGGATTATTGGCAATCTAGGATTTTTTTGAGAACGATGAGTCCTGTGAATCGCTTGATAAAGAGCAAGGGCCATTGCGATGGAAACCATATCGTGACATCAAATACCCCTAGAGAGGGAAGCACGGCCTGGGAAAACTCAAAGCCAAAGCTTGCGATGCCAGCCAAGATCAAGACCTCACGATTCGATGAGCATATGCCATGCAGAAGAAAGGCAGCAGCCAAAGTATGAATAAATGTTGGCATCGATGCGGTGACGAAATGAGGAAGTTCAAAAAAGGACTCCCACACAAGTTTGCTAGCAATGACACGCAGCCGTCAAAAGTATTGCGCTAAAAGTGACCTGCTCAGGAAGAGTAGATGGAGCAGACTGAGTCTCGATCAGGGCCTTCAAGTCAGCCACCTCTAGAAATAGAAAGTTTTGAGATTTCAGCCTCTTGTAGCACAGAGGCAGGGCAAGCTATCGGGCTTCCCCTTCCATTGCAGAAAATTTGCCAGTGTTAGCCGGCAATGACCTTTTGTTGATACTGTGGGGAGCTCAGCCCTAGACGGGATAGGATGGGCAAATATCAGTGAGTTGGCAGGCGTCACAGTTGGGTTTGATAGCCTTGCAGGTATAGCGCCCAAGCAAGATAAACCAGTGGTGAGCTGCGGGAAGGTACTTCGGGTTAACAACTTTCAAAAGTTGCTCCTCACACTTATCAGCGTTGGCTTCCACATGGAGACCAAGGCGCATCGTCACTCGATAAACGTGGGTATCAACGGCCAGAGTCGGGTGTTTAAACAGCTCGCCGAGGATCACGTTGGCAGTTTTGCGGCCAACCCCAGGCAAGGCTTCAAGCTCTTCCTTAGTTTTTGGGACCCGGCTTTTGTGCTGATCGATCAAGATTTGGCTCAGACGAAACACGTTCTTGGCCTTAGTTGGGGCTAAGCCAATGGTACGGATTTTCTCAAGCAAGGCCTCCTGGCCCCAAGAAACCACTGTCTCAGGTGTGAAGCCTTCCCGATAGATGGGCTCCATCACGCGATTCACCATCTTGTCCGTAGTTTGAGCTGATAAAACCACGGAAACCAGAAGTTGGAACTGAGTTTTGTAGAAAAGCTCGCACTTTGGGTTTGGATCAAGGTCGCGGAGCCTAAGAATGGTTTTCTCAGCAATTTCACGGCGTTTGGCTTGAGAAAAGGGACGACCCTTCGGTCGGAAATCCCTTTTAACTGCTTTTTTGCGGGGGCGACTATTCGGAGACTTCAAGGACGACATCACCATGTACCTTACACTGACAAGCGAGACGTTCGTCTTCTTCTGCGGCCATTGTTTCTAGGAAATCCTTCTCGTCATCCTGCATTTTGCTAAGGTTTTCTGCACCCTTAACAACTTTGACCATACAGGCGCCACAGGCTCCGTCACGACAGCCGAAAAGAATCGATGTATCATGGTCTTCGCACATGTCGATAAGGGCGTAACCGTCGTTTACATCAAGCGTTAAATTATCAGTCGTAATCTCTACTTTTGGCATTATCATACTCCTCGGGATAGATTGCTCCCATGTCTTTTTTTCGGACTTTTGGTCGCGGACTATAACTATATCTATTTAAGTTAAAATTTCCAGTCCTTATATGAGGCTGGAAATCCCTATCAACACTTCAGTTGGGCCTTCAGAACACTTATAATGACAATGGCCGTTCCTGCAAATCACAAGTTCTCGAAAATGGACTTCAATCTCGTTGATTTGGCAGCTAGAGACCAACAGACTCCCTAAACAAGACATCAGTGTGGCTTTCCGGCCATCAAGCGCGGATCATAACCCACGCCAACTTTAATTGCTTGCTCAATCTATCGTTTTTTAGGAAATTCGTGGTCTTGTCTTTCAATTTCGACTGGTCTAGTCTCCAGGATCGCGAAAGACGAGAGTCTTGAGTATGTGCAATATGACAGGTGAACGGAGAGAAGATGGCCAAGTCGACCAGTAAAACCAGTACGAGATCGAAAAAAACAAAGCAGGCTCTTATGGGTTGGAAGCTCAAGAGCTTCTTAAAAGATAGCGCTGCCACGGCCAAATTGAAAAAGTTCGATGGTACGGTTTACTACCTCGGCGATGCCGATGCTTTTAAGGCTATAAGTGAAGATATTAAAGATGAAGTGGGCCCGTTCCAAGCTAAAACACTTAGCTCCAAAAAAACGGTGCAAAAACTAGTGACAGATGATGGGATCATATGGGTTGTAATTCCTCAAGTTGGTGACCAGGGTATCAACTCTAGAAACAGAGGCCGTCTTGCACCAAGCCCCTATAGCCGAGCCAGAGAGCTGATGGGCTCCGTCTTAGGTGATATTGAATCAAGCGCTGTGAAACAAGTTAAGATTGTGGGTGAGCATTGTAGTGATGACGAAAAGCGCGGCCTCTTGGTGGGCGCTGAGCTTGCGGCCTACACCTTCCGTAAGGCTTTGGGTAATCAAAGCTCTGATTTGAAGATATACTGGGATGGTTTTAGCAAAGCGCTAGTTGATGAGGCGGCGAATCTGGGAGTAGGCACAAACCTCGCCCGACACTTGGTTAACGTTCCTCCAAACGAACTCTATCCGGAGTCATATAGCCAGACAGTAAAAGATCTCTTTGATGGGCTTGCAGGGGTCAAAGTCACTGTATGGGATGAAAATAAGCTGGCTCGGGAAAATATGGGCCTCATCCAGGCGGTTGGCAACGCTGCTCAGCATAAACCACGCTTGGTTCACATCCGCTACCGGCCTCGGGGAGCGTCCAAGCAAAAGCCGTTAGTGTTCGTGGGGAAAGGTATCACTTTCGATTCCGGTGGTTTGGATATCAAACCAGCCATGGGGATGCGCTATATGAAGAAGGATATGGGCGGCTCGGCGGCACTTGTGGGGATGTTCTATGGCCTCGTTCATAACAATCTCAAGAAGGCGATCGATATCTACCTGCCGATGGCTGAAAATGCCATTGCTGGAAATGCCTTTAGGCCAGGAGATATCTACACGGCGCGCAGTGGCAAGACGGTCGAAATTCATAACACAGATGCTGAAGGTCGTTTGATTCTTGCTGATGCTTTGAGTCTTGCGGCAGAGCAGTCTGGAGATCATAAGGCGCAGTCTATCATCAACGTGGCTACCTTGACTGGTGCTGTTAAAGTGGGGCTTGGCGTTGGTATGGGAGGCTTTTTCAGCAACGATGACGCCTTGGTTGAGAAAATCGAAGAATCGTCCCAAGGCTCAGGGGATCTAATGTGGGAGATGCCGCTTTTTGACGACTATAAGTCGCAATTGAAAAGCTCCGTTGCCGACATCAATCATTGCTCGACCTCTGGCTTTGGTGGTGCAGTGACCGCAGCACTATTCCTGCACGCCTTTGTCGAAGAAGCGTCATTTGCTCACTTTGATATTTACTCGTGGATGGACCGGCCCAAGGGTGCATTGCGCGAAAGTGGTGGTAGTGGACAAGGGGTTCAGTGTTTGTATCAATTGGTTCAAAGTTATTAATTCGCCTAATCAGGGAGTGTAGGCCCAAATGAAAGTAGCAGAAATTAGACGCAAGTATTTAAACTTTTTTGCGAGCCACGACCATGTAGTGGTTGAAAGCTCGCCGCTCATACCTCAGAACGATCCCAGCTTGCTTTTTGCCAATGCGGGTATGAATCAATTTAAAGATACCTTCTTAGGGAATGAAGCGAGGGCCTACACCCGTGCAACAAGTTGTCAGAAATGTGTTCGGGCGGGTGGCAAGCATAATGACTTGGAAAACGTCGGTTTCACGGCGCGGCACCACACCTTCTTTGAAATGCTGGGTAACTTTTCATTCGGCGACTACTTCAAGGAAGATGCGATTTCCATGGCTTGGGAGTTTGTGACTAAGCATCTTAACCTGCCCATCGATAAGATTTACGTTACGGTTTTTGAAACCGACGACGAAGCAGCAGATATCTGGATCAATAAAGTGGGCTTTCCTAAAGAGCGAATTTATCGCTTTGGTGAGAAGGATAACTTCTGGTCCATGGGTGACGTTGGGCCTTGTGGTCCGTGCAGCGAGATGTTTATCGATCGCGGTGAGCAGTATGCTTGCGGTGAGGAGTGTGGACTCGGCGTTTGTGAGTGCGATCGATATATGGAGTTCTGGAACCTAGTCTTTATGCAATACAACCGCGATAAGGACGGTAACTTAACCCCTTTACCCAAGCCTTCAGTCGATACTGGTATGGGCTTAGAGCGGATTGCTAGCATCATTCAGAAAACCGATACGAACTACGAAATTGACGCCTTCATTGATATTTTGAATCGTACTGCGAAGATGGCTGGTCAGTCCTATGATCCTAAGGCCAAGGATGCGTTCAACTATCGGGTTGTTGGAGACCATGGGCGAGCTACCACATTCCTGATCGCTGATGGAGTGATGCCATCCAATGAAGGCCGTGGCTATGTCTTGCGCCGAATCATCAGACGTGCGGTTCGCTACGGTAAAAATATTGGTTTCCAAGAGCCATTCCTACATAAGATCTGTGAGTTTGTGATTGAGCAGATGAAAGATGCTTATCCAGACTTAACCGACAAGAAATCGTTCATTATGAAGGCGGTTCAAGCTGAAGAAGAGCAGTTTTTTAAGACTCTAGAACGGGGCTTAAACCTACTCGATGAAGAGATCGGTAGTCTCAAAGGCAAAACTCTCTCAGGGGAGGTCGCATTTAAGCTCTATGACACGTTTGGCTTCCCGGTTGACCTTACGCGAATCATCTGCCAGGAGCGCGGCTTAGGTGTGGATGAGACTGGTTTTGAGCAGGCTATGGCGAAGCAGAAAGAGCAGTCTCGGCAGAACTGGAAAGGTGCCGGTGGAGCTGCTGTCGATGGGATTTATCACGAGTTGGCTGAAGTGCTTCGTGGTAAGAACCAAGCCCCTGTGTTTCAGGGCTACGATCAACTTTCAGCAGATGGAACCTGTGTTGCACTTCTTAAAGCCGATGGTGATAGCAAGGCCAGCGTTGATTTCTTTTCTCAGGCAGGAGAGCTTATCGAAGCCGTATTCGACAAAACACCATTTTACGCTGAGGGCGGTGGCCAGGTTGGTGATCGTGGCGTTGTGAAAGGTGATGGCTTTGAGGCCGATGTTGTCGACGTGAGAAAGCCTGTTGATGGCTTGATTGTTGCCCAATTGAAGGTGACAGACGGCTCTATCAAAGTAGGAGGTAAGTACCATCAGCAAACTGATGAGGAAACTCGTCGGCTGACCGAACGTAACCATACGGCCACTCACATGCTTCATTGGGCCCTTCGGGATACCTTGGGCGATCATGTGAAGCAGGCAGGTTCGTTGGTTAATGATGAGCTGCTGAGATTCGACTTCTCGCACTTTCAGTCGCTTACTAACGAAGAAATCAAAACCATTGAAGATAAGATCAATCAAAGAATCTGGAGCAATAGTCCGGTGATTCATCAAGAGATGGGCAGGGATGAAGCCGTTGAGGCTGGTGCCATCGCCTTCTTTGGTGAAAAGTACGGAGATGTTGTAAGAGTTGTGCGAGTTGGAGATTTTTCTACGGAACTATGCGGTGGCTGTCATGTTCGTAGCACTTCTGAAATCAACATCTTTAAGATTGTGGCAGAATCTAGTATTGCTGCTGGAGTTCGACGTATTGTGGCATACACTTCAAAGCAGGCATTCAACTATCTATCTGCGCAAGATCATGATGCGCGTCTTGTGAAGGATCGCTTCAAAGTAAGTAGTGCTGAGGAAGTTCTGGGGCGGGTTGAGAAGCTTGTGCTGGCAGAGAAAGATCTAAGACGTCAACTTGATGAACTAAAATCTCAGTCTATCGCCAATGAGCTAGATGCTTTGGTGGGTCAGGCCGAATCTGTCGGTGATTGTAAGGTACTAACTTATCTTGTTCCAGAGGATGATCAGGGGGTTAAGACCCTGAGAGATGTATCAGATAGAGTTCGACAAAAAGACGACTCTCTAATTGTTGTCTTAGGGATGAAGCAGGCAAGTACCGGGAAGGCTCTCCTTCTCGCCGCTAAAGGCAAGGCGGTCGCCAAAGGCTTCAAGTCTGGTGACTTGATCAAGGTCTTGGCTCCCCATATCGATGGACGGGGTGGTGGCAAGCCAGATATGGCACAAGCTGGAGGCACCAAACTTGAAGGTATTGACAAGGCTTTGCAAGAAGCTAGTTCTGAAATCAAAAAACTGTTGAGTTAGAACATGACAAAAACTCTTATTTCATGGAACGTGAACGGTATCAGAGCTGTTCTTGGTAAGAACTTCTGGGAGTTCTTTGAGGAGTATCAGCCTGATATCCTTTGCCTTCAGGAGACAAAGGCTCAGCAAGATCAGGTGGACATTGAAATCGATGGCTATTATCAATACTGGAATAGTGCTGAAAAGAAGGGCTATTCTGGGACCGCGATTTTCACAAGTGTGAAGCCAAAGGATGTTCGCTACGGGCTAGGGGTTGAAGAACATGATAATGAAGGTCGAGTCTTAACTCTAGAGTTTGATAAGTTCTTCCTTGTTACGGTCTATACGCCGAATTCTCAGACGGGTCTCAAACGTTTGGATTATCGAACAAAGGAGTGGGATAAAGCCTTCCTGAGCTATGTGAAGAAGCTTGATAAATCAAAGCCAGTGGTGTTCTGTGGTGATCTGAATGTGGCTCACAAAGAAATTGATATTGCGAACCCAGCAGCAAATGTTAAGAATGCGGGATTCACACCTCAAGAACGAGCAAACTTTACCAAGATTGTTCAGTCAGGTTTCGTGGATACCTTTCGCATCTTCAATCAAGATCCCCAAAACTACACTTGGTGGAGTTATCGAACTCGCGCGAGGGAACGAAATGTGGGTTGGCGGATCGATTACTTTTGTGTTTCAGAAAGAATCCAAGATCGTGTCGCCGATGCCCGCATTCTAAGCGACGTCATGGGTTCCGATCACTGCCCGGTTGCTATAGATCTTGAAAAACTATGGTAAATTGTTCGCCCTTCTCCGAAAGGTTAAGGGCGATTGCCAAGCCTCGCCAAACAGATCACGCCTCATCTAAAAAATAGATTTTACAGATAGATCTAGAAAGTCTTATAATAGTTGTAAGAAGTTCCCATAAAAAAGTTGTCTGAATCACGCTGCTTCCATGCTGCTAGTGATCTGCCGGATTGAGTTCTCAATTTGGTAGACGAGGCTAGAACAACGAACGCCCATTCTTACTTACAAGCTTGATTGATCTCAGCTCGTTTCGAGCTGTTGGTGTTTTATTGTTTATTGTTACCCCAATCATGAGGTCAGTGTATGAGATACCTTTTTGTGCTTGCGTGGGGAGTTCTTGGTCTGTGTCTTTCGGCCCAAGGACAAACGCAGAAATCCTATAACCTTGATCACCAGCATGTTCCTGGTCAGCTACTGGTAAAGTTTAAGTCTGGAGTTCCAGATGAGCTAAAAGACAAAATTTTAAAAACATTGCCGAAGCCATCAGGTTTACGGACTCTGTCTCAAGAGACGACTGCGGTACTCGATTTCTCTGTAGTTCGTAGTGTAGCCGGGCTCAAGGAAATTGCGAAGGCATTGGATGCCATGCCTGAAGTGGAAATTGTTGAAGCCAACGTTGTTTATCAGCTCTACGAAACTCTGCCGAACGATCCAGAATTCGCTAAACTATACGGACTTCGCAATTTAGGTGAAGATGGTCAGAAGACTAGCAAAGATATTGGTGCGTCTCTAGCATGGGACAGCAACACAGGATCTAAAGATGTTTTGGTTGGGATCATTGATACTGGAATCGACTACAATCATCCAGATCTTAAAGATAACATTTGGACTAACCCAGGTGAGACAGGGTTGGATGAAGAAGGTAATGATAAGAGTAGCAATGGGCTTGATGACGACGGCAATGGTTTTGTTGATGATTGGCGAGGCTGGGACTTCTATAATAATGACAACGATCCGTTGGATGGCAACTCCCATGGGACTCACTGTGCTGGTACCATAGGAGCTAAAGGAAACAACGATATCGGGGTAGTTGGTGTCAACTGGGATGTCTCCCTAGTGGGCCTCAAAGTTTTTTCAGACTCTGGCTCTACCACTACGGATGCATTGGCAGCAGCGATTAGCTACGCAACCAGCTTGGGAGTTGATCTCACCAGCAATAGCTGGGGAGGGGGTGCTGCTTCTGACATCATTCGTGAAGCCATTGAAGGAGCAAACGAAGCAGGTATTCTATTTGTGGCGGCAGCTGGCAATAGCTCATCAGACAACGACGCACGGCCTCACTTCCCGTCCTCATACGAAATTGACAATATCATTGCTGTGGCTTCCACCGATAGTGATGATCAGCTTTCCTCGTTTTCGAGTTATGGAGCTACTAGTGTAGATGTAGCAGCGCCGGGAACAGATATATATTCCACTGTGCCAGGTGGAAATTATGGCTACAAAAGTGGGACATCCATGGCTACGCCTCATGTTGCCGGCTTAGCAGCACTTGTCAAAGCTCAGTTTCCAGACTTAAGCCATTCCCAAATCAGAGATCGAATCCTTGCCACTGCCACAGTGCTACCTAGCCTTTCTGGGCGAGTAAAGTTTGGGCGAATCAATGCATTGTCAGCTTTAGAGTTAGATGAGATTGACCCTTCGATTCCCGATTCGTTGGCACTTGCGAATGCAGGCCTTAAATCTATCGATGTCACTTGGCAAGCCTCAGGCGATGATGGTCTAGAAGGAGAAGCTAGCCGGTATGAAGTAAGAATCTCGGATCAAATGATCGACGAAGAAAATTGGAGTTCTGCCACTAAGTTTGAGTTTTCTGATATTCAGTCGATGGATGGCATGGTTTCTGGCACTATCAGCAAATTAGATTTCAATCAAAAGGGCTTTCTAGCTCTTAGGGCTTTCGACAATGTTGGCAATGCTTCCGGTGTTTCCGAAAGCTTAGCCTTCTCTGTTCGCGAAGCCGATATCATTATTAACAACGAAGGAAGCCTAGATCTCTTTGCAAATATCGACGCGCCATGGGGAGTGGCATTAGAGAATGAAAATTCCTATATTACAGATAGTCCTGAAGGAGGTTATAGCAATAGTATTGATATTTCATTGGTATCATCTTCAGTGACTGTAACAAGCCAAGACATGCTTCTTGCGTTTGATACTAAGTATGATTTAGAAACCCGTTACGACTATGGTTATCTAGAGATCAAAGTCGACGACGGTGAGTGGACTGAACTAAAGTCCTACAACGGTAATTCAGAATGGTCGACAGAGTATTTCGAGCTTCGAAGTCTATTGGACAACGCCCAGTCCTTTGCATTCAGATTTCGCTTGAAGACTGATGGCTCCGTCACCAGAGATGGCTGGTCCATCGATAACATCAAAATTATGGTGCCAATGACCATGTAAGTGCCTGGGCTGTTCTTCGGAGCAGCCCCTACAATTTGTTAGGGTATAGGAGGGGATATGAAATACCTTAAAGTAGGAGTCTTGAGCCTTTTCGGGCTCGGGTTGGGGACCTATTCCTCGGCCCAAGAGTGGAAGGAACCCTTGCCAAGTTTTACGCCCAATACTTGGCAGTGGATCGAAGTTCCTGAAAGTTCCTGTCGTGATGGCTCGAACGCTGGTTTTTTTGTTAACTATAGTAACGAATCTGATAATGTGATGATCTTCTTGGAAGGCGGCGGAGCATGCTTCAATAGCCAAACCTGTAGCCTATCCCCAAGCCGAGTATCACGCACACCACCAGGCGCGCAAGGCGTGTTTGACCGGAGCGATAGCAGCAATCCTGTTGCAAACTGGAATATAGTCTTCGTTCCCTACTGTACTGGTGATGTCTATGCTGGGTCGAATGATAACGGTTACGTCTCTAGCAGGATTCAAAACCAGAAGTTTGTTGGTTTTCGCAATATGACTCGCTTTCTAGAAAGGATTGCACCTACCTTTAGCAAGGCTGATCAAGTTCTGCTAACTGGAGAGAGTGCTGGTGGCTTTGGAGCTGTTTGGAACTATGACCAAACTCAAGAAATCTTTGGTGATGTGCCAGTCCATATGATTGACGATTCGGGAATCGTTTTCTCAGATGATTATCTAGCACCATGTCTACAGAATCGCTGGCGCCAGCTGTGGGGACTTAATGATACGCTACCCAAAGATTGCAGTGATTGCCAAAGTTCGAACGGAGGAGGCCTCGCACAGCTACCAGTGTTTCTTGAGGATAAGTATCCAGATCGAGACTTTGGCTATGTTTCAAGTCTTTCCGATTCTGTCATACGTCTCTTTTTTGGCTACGGAAGAAACAATTGCCGGGTGATATTTCCCTCGACGCCAGCATCGACCTTTCGAGCAGGTATGTTCGAGATGCGAGATGATATACTAAGCAATCAATCGGTGTTCTATCTCACAGAGGGTACCGATCATACGAGTTTATCGGGTGGCAGCTTTTATAGTAAGCGGGCAGGCGGTCAGAGCCTCAATCACTGGGTTGCTGACTTTTTGAATCGAGACGCGGTTTCTAAAGGCCCTTAAAAAAGGCCCTAAATCCTCCATAGGCCCCAGACTTGTGTAACAAGGCTGGGGCCTTTATGGGGCAGCTTCTAGCTGATCAAAACGGAAATCTAACCCTCGCTCGCTTGAGCGATATCGTCCTTACTTTGGGCAATGGCAGCCACCTGCTCATCATCCCATTCCAGCTCGGCCTTGTTGCGTAACATTGTAGGATACCAGCGATTGACAAATCTTAGGGCGAAGGAGCGCCTGCTTGGGTCGCGCTCCCCATCCTCTACAGCTGCTTTGGAAAGGGCTACAATTGCTTTCATTTCACAGATGCGCGAGGCATTCAGCAAGGCAGGAGAGATGTTGTCAAAGGTAACTAACGTTTCTCGAAGTTTTTTCAAGAGGCCGATGATGTCAGACGATTTGTTCTCGTTGAAGGTGCCTTTTACATTTTGCTTCATCAGTTTCATGACCAAGGTGACAATACTGTTTAGGTAAGTCAACTTGATTCTGTAATAGCGTTTTTTGATGGCATCCGTTTCTGCAAGTGCCTTCATCCTTGCTGCCACCAAGCTTTCCGCAAATCGTCTTGGGTTGCGAATGATGTCCTTGATGGTATCTTTTATACACATGAGAGCTTGAATTTCAGAGGTGCCTTCATAGATACTGATGATAAGGCTCTCACGCACCCACCATTCAGGCTGGTACTCTTTGGTGAAACCGTAGCCACCATGGATTTGCAGGCAGGTTCTAGCGATCACAAAGGAACGCTCACCAGACCACCATTTAAGTAGAGGTGTCCACTCTCTGAGTTTTCTCTGGTAATTCTTGATCTCTTTCTCAAGCTCTTTCGTTCGCTCGTCGCCGAGAGCCTTGTCTTCGATTCGTCGCTCCATGAAGTGGACGATGGATGCATAGTATGAGCCGCGGTAGAGTAGGCTTCGGAAGGTTTTGATCTCGGCTTCCATGTCGAGTAGCTTCTCACAGATCATCTCGTGCTGCGAAATCGGTTTGCTCCATGCGACCCGTTGATCCGCGTAGTCCTTTGCGAGCCGATAGCAGGCTTCCATCAGACCTAAGCCTTGAAAGCCAACTGCGAGGCGGGCCTCGTTCATGAGAAGGGACATATACTTGAACCCAAGGCCGTTCTTGCCAACTAGCCAACCTTTTGAGCCATCAAACTGTAAAGCACATGTGGCTGAGCCGTGAAGACCTGGCTTTTCTTCGATTTTGCTAACAATATAGTTTGCCTTGCCGTCCAGCTCTTGGGGGACAACGAATAGAGACAGGCTCTTAAGTCCTTTGGCACCTTTTTTATTTTGGGCTAGGACGAGGCTCAAACCTCCAGAGCCGTTGCTGATGAACTGTTTGGAACCATAGATCTTCCAAGTTCCATCCTCTTGCTCTTCGCCATAGGACCTCATGCTAGCCAAGTCGGAGCCGACATCGGGTTCCGTGAGCGACATGGACCCTGATACTTCGCCGGTAATCATGTCGGGAAGAAACATCGATTGTATCTCTTCGTTACCAAACAGGGCGATGATGTTAGCAATCGAGCTGTACCAGCCAACATTAAGTAGTGTCGATGGGCAGGCCCGTGCGATCATCTCGCTTCCCGCCAGCTCCATTAGAATGGGGGCATCCATTCCGCCATGCTTAATGGGAACTGATAGAGCGTGTGCCCCAAGCTCTACAAACGTTTTGACATTGCTTTGCATGGTAGGAGGAACTTCCACCTTACCGTCTTTTAGAACGAGGTCTTCTTTTTCTACTTGAGCAGCATTGTCGCGTAGCTGTGTGCCTGCAAACTCGCCCACAGACTCGATCATCTCCAGCCATAAAGACTGAAACTCTTCAGTTGTGCTGACCCCCAAAGCCTCTTTTTCATCACTGGAAAACAGCTTGTATAGCTCATGCAGCTTGTCTTCTTGGAGAATTTGATAGCGCATATCGTCGTTATCGAGAAAAAAGTTACCTTTAGCTTTCATCGTTTGCCTCCCAATTGCCCTGTACAGTTTGTCTGCTAGGGTCCGTATCTTGAGTCTTTCCTGGGAGTGATATTAAGATAATCAGTAGAAAAATTCATGTTGATTATCGGGGCAAGCGAATGACTCTATGGCGACTCAGCCTATGGCTGGTATTGAGTAGTTTCCTAAGTGGAAATGAGTATGAACAAAATATCAGGGAAAACTGTCGATCCGAAGTGGCCGGCGCTCTGATCAACGGCAAGAATCGCATCGATATGCTTGAGCAAAATTTGGGGCTTTGGCGGCAGAAAATTGGTCAGTTGGAAAAGGAGCAGGCAGATCTTAAGAGGAAGCTAGAGCCTCTGGTGGAAAAGGCTAGGATGGATGAATTCAACGCGATACTTGAAGAAAAGATCAATGGTGTCCGCCACCGTTTGCAGGCTGTTGAGGGCCAAATGAAGCTCGGACAGCAACAAATCACGCAAAACAGCCCGGAGGTAAAAGAAGCTAAAAAATGGCTGGCAGCCTATAAGAAAGTCATTGCTCCCGTATTTAAAATCAGCAAAGTTACGACGACCCATGCAGGGGCCTACAATTTCTCGGTGGTCTATCATCATGACTGCGGAAAATTTCAGTACATTTGCCCACTGCCAAAAGGGCATCGAGAGGCCTTAGTGAGGATCGCTAAAGAACTTTCGCAGCCGCAACATTGTGTCCGGTATTCTCAGGTCATCCCCCCCTTGCCTTGAGCGCTAGAGGGCTTATACTAGGGATTCAGCCTCGCCATGTGCTTGGCAGGCTCAAAAACTCAAACTTGATGCGGCAAAAGGAAAGCTATATGGAAGAGTGGAAACCAGATCAGTTAAAGCAAAGTCTTGATAATGGTGACAAGGTGTTCTTAAAGCTTTGGAAACGAGGCTGTGGAATCTGCAAGCTTTCTAACTCAGCGACAGATCGTATGGAAAAAAACAATACCCATGGACTCACATTTGCCAAGATCAATGTCGACGATCATCCGGAAATGCTTGATCTCGCTGGAACCGGAAGCCTTCCTTTGTTTTTTGTTTTCGCAGATAAAGAAAAGAAGGGGATGTACACTGGCTTCAAAGGCTTGGAAAAGCTTCAAGAGTTTGTTGACGAATCCTTGTCTTGATGGCAAATGGCCTTGGCTTTTACTGCCTGGGCCACAAAACCAATATAGATGAGTGCAAGAAAGCCAAAAACCAATCCTACCATGAGGTCAACCTTTGACCGTGAAATGTAGATTTCAAACCATCGTTCCAGAATAAAGTGAATATAACTGGGGGGCAAATTTGTGTCACCTGACTCCCTTAAAATCTGCCAGTGAATATCCGTGAGAAAGCAATAACCAAGTCCGTAGTAAATTCCAAAGCCTAACCATGAAATAATAGTGAGGGAAAAGCTGGCTAGAAATAGCTTTCTCGGCCAACCTTTGAAAGCCCAGAATAGGCAGTTGGTGAGAATTACTGCAATGTGGGTTGTATGCATGAGTATGTTCAGGGTTTGGTATTCCATTGAAGACTCCCGGAAAGCAATATCATCTGTCAATTCATTACCAATGAGTACAAATCGAACTATCAAGCTTGCTGTGTTTTATTCATAACTCTGAAAGAGCGGGGTGTCGCCAGGAAAACGTATAGAAATCTTTCACTAAGAAAGTTTTACAAAAAGCTAAGAGTGATTTGGCTTGGCAGCTCCGATGAGAGTTTTGGAAGGAGGTGTTCTATGAGACAAAATCGACCCCGAGCTTTACTAGCTCTTTCACTGTCAGGAAACGAAGACCATGTGATTCGCTATGCAATCAGTTTATGCGAACGTTCTGATATGGATTTAGAGCTTTGCCATATCTTGCCTAACACCACACCCTATGTTTATGAAAGTGCATATTTCCCTGAGTCTCTTTATCCGGTCAAGGACCCTATGATAAGGCAGGCTCGTGCTGAAGACAAGATGAATGAAATCATGGCCCGGTTTAATAGTGATTGTATCGTTGCAAGGACGATCCGGCGAGGCTGGTTTGAGGATGAATTGGTGGATCTGGTGGATCATCACCAGGCAAGCCTGATAATCGTTGGCCGTGAAAATGACTATAGAAGCATCGTAAAGCGCATGACATCAGGGCTAGTGAGTCTAGTGAAGACTGCACATGTTCCGGTGCTGATGGTGCCCAGAGGTTTGCGACAGGCCCTTTCTGTCGAATCCAAGATCATTGTTGCTGATTCCCTGACTCCGATGACGAGCTACTCAATGTCGGCAGCTTTCAATTTTGTTAATCATATCCCGGATTCGACCGTCTATCATGTCCACGTTTGTGACGAGTTAGGGAACGATCTTGAACTGATCCCCCCAAAGCAGTTCGAAATGGTTTTTGCCGCTCTTTCGGAAGGTCGTGACCAAGAAGACTTGCATGGCATGATTCACCACTATGTGAGGATGAAAATGTCTGAGCGATGCCCTGCGAGAGATCAGTACGGGAATTTGGGGATTCATTACGAACCAGTGATTTTATTTGGTCGAACGGCGGAAGAGATTCCTAAATTTGAAGCCAAAGTTGATGCTGACCTACTTGTGGTGGGTTACCATCAGAAGTCTTTCTTATCGGGGCTCCTTCGTGGACGCCAGCTGCCATTCCAGGATCAGATGAAGTTCCCGGTTCCGGTATTGGTAATGCCGCGCTTGAGTGAGCAAGACGCATCTCAGTTCTCGCTAGCAGCTTAGTAAGAATTCACGACTTCAGTTTCTTCGATCGATCTATCGCTTCCTGAACCTCTTTCACAATGAGGTTCAGGTCTGGCGGTTTTTGATGGAATGTATCAAAAGCGGTTTTGCGCTTGCTGGAATTGGATTCATTTTCAGGAGCACCGCTAATCCCGATAACAGTACAGGAATCAGGCTTGATTTTTTCAGCCAGCTCGATACCAGTCATACGTGGCATCTTTACATCAGTAATTACACACTGGGGCTTATTCTTCTGATAAAGTTCCAGAGCCTGGCCACCTTCATTGGCACGAATGGACTTGATTCCATACGACTCGATGAAATCGGCGATTAAGTTCATGACTTCAGGATCATCATCCACCACTAATACAGAATCAACAAGGTCATCTTGAAATGTCTCGGGTTTGGTGGAAGCCTTTCTTGGAATATAGATCGTAAAGAATGGTGATTCTTGATTAAGGTCTTTTACCAGAAATCCACCACCAAGTGATTCTGCTATATTCACAACAAAACGAAATTCAGAGTAGTCAAACTGCTTGAATCGATTATGAGCCTTATCGAGTTTATCGATATCTTGTGTAAAACCTCTGATGTCGATATTTGTAAACCTGTCTTGACCGCGAATCGTATTATAGACATGAAGGCTAAAATCCAGTTTCTGGTATTGATCGCGATTTACGATGTCTAGGATGGCCTGAGATAAAAGAGTGGGGTTGGTTTGCATGATAGCGATAGAGTCGGGGCTGTGAAAGAATAGCTGTCGCGATCCCGTGGGGTTTCGAAATGAATTTGCTACAGCATCGTTGAGCTGTTGAATGGTGGTATCTGACTTTTTAAGCTGAACACCTTCAACAATTTGCTGCAGTGTTACATATCTGTCTACTGCGCGAAGCATATTGAGTGAAGCATCTCTAATACCCTGGCAATAGGGAGTGGGGTCTCCTTGCGGGTCGTCGACGATCATATCCGTTTGCAAGATAATGTTATTGATTCCTTCCCGCGCCTCGAAGGAAAGTTGACGAAGCACTTCGATCATTTGCTGGTGGAATGCGATGGATGCAACCCTTTCCTTGGTTGTTGTTTCGATATGTATGAGGTGTCCTCGGTAATAGAGGGCTAAGCAAGCCGCAGACATGGCAAGGTTGAAGTAGAGCATGTCTCCTGGTTCGACGAGAGTGTGTACCGAAAGCGCTGAAAGTGGAACCGATAGATAGAAAAACTCGTGATCAGCAAAGCTTTTTTGTCGAATGGATCGATAAGCAAAAAGGATCTGAGCGGCTCCCAGAGCAACGACAGAGAATATCAGAAGTCCTTGCAACATTTCAATTGAGACTCGTTCGTTGTCTATGGCTAATGTGAGGGTCGTCTGGCTGAAAAGGGCTAGTCCGGAAATTCCTAGAAATCCGATAGTATGATAGAGGGGCTTTAAGAACAGAGAGGACATGAAGCACGAGCTAAGCACCAGACTGAGGCTAGTCAATGTAAGGCATATGTGTCCAATTTCAGCGAGCAGTGAGTCCTTGACTAGAAAGTAGAGCCCTACGGAGATTAGTAGCAGGCAAGTGCATGCCCCAAGAGCTTTTTGAACTGGACCTCGTGCATCATTTTTATGGTGTATCAGGCTTGTGAAGGTGAAAGCCGTGCATGCTCCGAGAAAGACGAGGCTTTCCTGGAAGAAGCGATCGCTGCCATAGAGACCCACAAATATAGCAGCGAGAAAGCAAGCGAGCACGAAAGCACTTTCTTTCAGAACAGGCAGATTCTTTGACGGTAAGGTCGGTTTCAAGGTAGTCCTCTAAAATTGATCGCTTGTTCCGCTATCGGGAAAAATCCTAGAAAGTTCAACCAAGTAATCTTTCAGTTTCGTAAACTTTGTGATTTGATAATTGAAATTGAAGGTAAATTTGAGAGTGGCCCCACAGGATCGGGGGCTTTCGGCTATGATACGCAGCGTAAATGTCTATTTTTTCTTCTCATAATTCGATATAGCTCCGTGTCACCAAACTCGCCCTTCATCAATGATGCGAGGTAATGAGTATTAAACCAGTGGCCGCGTCCCGCCCTCTGAAAAATTTTACCTTCGTAGGGTACATCCGGGTGTAAGACCCCCAGTTGAGCGACAAGGTCCTGCGAGTTTGCGTAATGCTCTGCAAATGCAACTTGGGGGATGGATTTGCTGGGGCTAGCGAACGTAAAAATATGAATCCGATCAAGTTGGTCAGGGCGCTCTTGAGCTATGTGGTGTAGGCATTTACCGAGTATGATACAGCCTTGAGAATGAGCAACAATGTTGAGCCTAGCATCGGGGTATTGGTCGAGGAGGTTTTCCAGCCTGGTCTTCATCCAACGAACGGGAAGAGCATCAATTCCCACGTTTCTACCTAAAAATGATTCGAATAGGTCGAGAAACAAGCCGTCAGTTGGGTTGTGAAGAAGTAGAAACTCTTTACCTAGTAGCTTGGAGAGCCAGCGACCCTGGATAGCTAACATATTAATGTCAACCATGACGCCATTGATGTAGACCCACATCTCATCATCGCGGCTAAAGTCAACAGGCTTCTTGACCTTTAAGATGCGATCACCATCAGCGAATAGAGCTTGGCGAGGAATAATAGAATCGACCAAAGGAACGTCAACTCCTGCATACTTCCGGACTGAGTTCATCATCCTTAAGGGGGGTAAACGAAGCACTTCACTGAACTCATCAAGCTCGCCTACCACTTGGGACATCACATCCGAGTAGCTATCTTTCATGAGACTTTTGAAAAACGCTAAATCTTCCTTAATGTATTTCATTACCTACCTCCGTTTCGTGAGGCTATCGGTGAATCGATATTGAGATTAAGAGGAAGTGAAGAAAAATTCGAAAGTCTGGTTATTCTTGTTTGTTGAGGGCTAAATTAGCCTGCTCGATTAGGGCTATTTCTGTGTTGCGAGAGTAAATAAGGAATCCCACCAGAGGTATTAAAGGAAGCAAAACCTATGATAGGTTTTGCTTCCTTTAGTGATAGGGCTACCTAATGGCTAGCCTTACACTGAGGCAGAATTAAAGAACGCCTCGACGCTTCTGATCCCGCTCGATGGCACGGAAAAGAGCGCCAAAGTTGCCCTCACCAAAACCGTAGTGGTTGTTGCGTTGAATGAACTCGAAGAAGATCGGGCCAATCACATTCTCAGTAAAGATTTGGATGAGGTAGCCTTCCTTGTCACCATCGACGAGAAGGTTGTAGTCTCGAATCTTCTTATGATCTTCCTTCACATTGGGAAGTCGCTGGAAAACTTCGTCATAGTACTCAGCATCAATATCCAGAGTTTTTAGCTCACCTGGCTTGATTGAGTCCATAGCTTTAAGGATATTGGGTGTTAGTAATGCAATATGCTGGATGCCCTGACCCTTGTATTCTCTCAGATACTCGTTAATCTGAGATTTCTCCTCTTTGCCTTCGTTGATGGGAATGCAGAAGCTTCCACATGGAGAACGAAGTGCGTAGGATAGCAGCCCAGTCTCTTCACCTTCGATATCGAAGTAGCGAACTTCTTCGAAGCCAAATACGTCTTTATAGAAGTTAGCAAGTGGAACTAGCTCTCCTTCAAAAACGTTATTGGTGAGATGGTCTATCAAGTGGAAGCCTTTTGACTCAACCATGTCTGGCTGATCAAGATCTTCGAAGCCCATTTTTCCTAGGACGTCGTCATTGCAAGGAGTTTCCACAAAGTAGATCAAACTCTCGCCAACACCATAAATTGCTGGGATGGGCTTACCATCTAGTTCGAGATCAACTTTTTCTGCCGCTTTCGCGCCACGTTCCACAGCTACTTTAAGAGCCTTCTCAGCATTCTCAACTCGCCAGCCAGTTGAGCAGGCGCAAGGGCCATGATTACCAGTGAACGTTACAGCAAACGAATCGGGCTCGGTGTTAAGGAAGAAGTGAATATCGTTTTGTCGATAGTAATCAATCTTCTTTTCTTTGTGGCGCTTGGTGCGTGAGAAGCCCAAGATCTGGAAGAGCTGATGCATTTTCTCAGGCTCGGGAGTACTAAACTCGATAAAGTCGAAGCCTTTAATTCCTACAGGATTCTCTGCCATAATCAATCCTCCTTGTGTGCCCAAGTTGGGTCAATGTGCTTGAAACGCCTGAATTACAGATTCAGGCAGTCGAATGGGTTTATGCTTTGCATTAAGAGTGACTAAGGTTATCTGCCCCTCGACGACCGTCTGTTCCTGCTTTCCTGTATTCACATAGGCTATCTGCTGGCAATAGAGTGCCGGTGACTGACTATATGATACTTGGGTGCGGACGATGATTTCATCACCGTGCTTGGCAGGAAAACGATACTTGAGCTGACATTCTGAAACGACGAAGTGAACACCTTGGTCCCATAAAGACTTTAGAAAAGATATGCCTATAATCTGCTCGCGGGCTCGTTCGAAGTACTTCAGATAGTTGGCGTGGTACACGAACCCCGAAAGGTCCGTGTCTTCATAATAGACGGGGAATCGGGATTCCCCCACCAGCTCTCCTATAGGCCTAGCCAAGATATTTACCATAAAGCAAGGCAAGCTCTTCGCGGCGCTGTGCTGGAATAGCATCTGGCGATGTGATGATTGCAAACTTGGCTGCTTCCAAGTTCGGTGAGCTAGACACTTCCGGAAGCTTGCTAATAAGCTGCCTTACAATGGCTTTAGCATTTTCACTGTTGGCTTTAAGGATTGCTAGAATAGCTTCCACAGAAACATCATCAGCACCTTCTTTCCAGCAGTCATAGTCCGTGGCCAAGGCGAGCATACCGTAACACATCTCGGCTTCTCGTACGAGCTTAGCCTCAGGCAGACCTGTCATGCCAATCACCGAAGGCTTTAAGGTTTCGCGATAGTGTCGCGACTCAGCTCGTGTTGAAAACTGAGGGCCTTCGATGCAGACATAAGCACCACCGGTGTGAACTTTATCGCCCATTTTCGCTTTCGCCGCCTGAGCAACCAAAGAAAGCATCTCCTGGTCGAAGGGGTCGGCGAACTCTATGTGACCGACCACACCGTTACCGAAGAAGCTGGCTTCCCGTTGACCCTTCGTTCGGTCGAACATCTGATCAGGTACAACCATGTCTCCGGGATGGATATCCTCTTGCATGATACCAACTGCACTGACAGCTAACACGTGAGTGACACCAAGAGATTTTAAAGCATAGACATTGGCACGATAGTTCACTTCGCTTGGGGTCAAGCGATGGCCCTTGCCGTGCCTCGGTAAGAAGTAAGCTGTTTTGCCTTCGAGACGAACTTCCATGATTTTATCGGATGGCTTGCCAAATGGAGTCTCGAGGTCGTGTTGTTTGACCAACTCGACCCCTTCCATCTCATAAACTCCGGAGCCGCCGATTACGCCTAGTTTTACAGGGTATTCAGCCATGCTACTTCCTTTGGTTGAACTTAGCCATCAAGTCTTCCATCGTGTACTCACGCTGCGGTTCAGAGCGGCGGTTGCTTTTGCCTTTTTGATTACGACCCGTGCCTTGGCGAGGACGAATAGGTCCGCGCTTGGATGGTGTCGAGAGTTTACCCCGAGGCTCAGAACTCTGCTGTTTGTTGCCGCCTTGGAGCTTGCGACTCAATCCAATACGGCGCCGTGCTGTGTCCACATCGATCACGCGAACCTCAACTACGTCGCCGACGCTAACAACCTTAGATGGATCATCAACGAACTTGTCAGACAGCTCACTGATATGCACAAGACCATCTTGGTGAACTCCAATGTCAACGAAGGCTCCAAAATTGGTAACATTCGTGACAGTTCCCGGCAGAATCATGCCTTCGGTAAGATCTTCGATCTCTGTTACATCATCGGAGTACATCAAGCGTGCGCCATCTTCCCGAGGGTCACGGCCCGGCTTAATCAATTCCGCGGTAATGTCTTGAAGAGTCGGCATCCCGACTGTGGCAGTTACGTATTTCTCTAAAGGAATTGCTTCAACGAGGGCGCGATTGCCGATAATTTCTTTTAGATCTTTTTTCTGGTCGTTGACGATCTGCTCTACGATTTCATAGCTCTCTGGGTGTACTGATGAGTTGTCCAGAGGGCTAGTGGATTCAGGAACGCGCAAGAAACCAGCAGCTTGTTGGAAGGCCTTCGGGCCAAAGCCAGTGATGTCATTCAAGATATGTCGGGATGAAAACTTACCTTGCTTATCACGAGTGGTCACGATGTTCTTGGCAAGGCTTGGGCCAATACCCGAAACGTAGCTTAATAGTTTATAACTGGCTGTGTTGACGTTAACACCAACCCGGTTCACACAACTTTCGACAACTTCTTCGAGGCTCGACTTCAGTTTGGTGACGTTGACATCGTGCTGGTATTGACCAACTCCGATAGAGCGTGGATCAATTTTTACAAGTTCTGCTAGAGGGTCTTGTAAACGACGTGCGATGCTGATGGCGCTACGAATCGTTGGGTCAAGGTCAGGGAATTCTTCCCGAGCGATATCCATTGTCGAGTAGACGCTGGCACCGGCTTCGTTCACAACAAGGCGTTTAACATCTTTTAGCTCGTTGTCTTTAATAACACTAGTGATAACGCGATTGATTTCACGGCTTCCCGTACCGTTACCAATAGCAACACAGCCGACGTTATTGTCTTTAATAAGCCGAAGAATTTCAGCTTTTGATCGCTGTGTCTTAGCGCCTTCTTTATCACCAAGCTCGAAGTGCAAGGTCGCAGAGTCCAGTAACTTACCGGTATCGTCCACTACAGCAAACTTTGATCCAGTTCGAAGGCCGGGGTCCACACCTAATACAGTTTTATTGGGGATGGGGGGCAGTAAGAGCAGGTTCTCTAAGTTTTCTGAGAACACGCGAATTGCCTCAGCTTCGGCACTTTGCTTCAGCTGTAGGCGGAGTTCCGCTTCGATAGAAGGGCTCAAAAGGCGCTTGTGAGAATCTTCAATCACGCTTTCAAACCAATGACGGACAACGTCTGTGGTTTGAGGGTTGGTGATCACGGTTTCTTTTAGGCTTTCCAAGATCCGATCGGTATCGACTGTAATATTGACCTTTAAGAATTTTTCGGCTTCACCACGACGAACAGCCATAACTCTATGGCTAGCGGCGGTGTTAATCGATTCGCTATAATCGAAGTAGTTTTCGTACTTCGAAGCGTCGGATTTCTTGCCCTTCTTTTCGACTTTTTCAGCACCTTCTATTTTTTTAGAAACCAGAGTTCCAGATTCCTGGCTGATATTTCGAACCATAGCTCTGATCTCAGCGGTTTCAGAAATCCGCTCCGCGTAGATATCAGCGGCACCGGTGAGTGCTTCCTTCTCACTTGCAACCTTAAGGGTTGGCTCGATATTGGCATCAGCAGGGGTGACAAAGTCTTTGGCAACCTCGTTAAGGTCTGAGATCTGAGTGCAGGCCTCCAAGATTTTTTCGAGAAGGGGCTCAAGGCCTTTTTCCTTCGCAACCATGGCTCGCGTGCGACGCTTGGGCTTGAATGGAAGATAAAGATCCTCCAGCTCTTGCTTTGTGGTGCATGCTTCAAACTTTGCTTTCAGAGCAGGAAACTGAGCCTTTAACTCAGGTTTCTTCTGGCAATGCTCCTCAACAACCTTGAGATACTTTTGTTTGTTGGACTCAAGCTCCTGTAGGTAAGTGTAGCGATCGCGGATATCCCGAAGCTGCACTTCGTCGAGGGTGCCTGTCATTTCCTTTCGATAGCGGGCCACGAAAGGAATGGTACACTCTTCTTCAAAAAGCAATTTGATGGAGTTGTTGACCTGGAATTCTTTGAGCTCCAGCTCAGATGCTATCTTCGTAACGAGGTTGATCATCAGACTTTGTCCCTAGCGATTAGTAAATCTCAGATTCGGCGAAAAAGAAGGCCACTTCTTCTTTTGCTGTTTCAAGTGCGTCAGAGCCATGAACAGTGTTTTCGCCAATAGATTTCGCGAAAAGCTTGCGGATGGTGCCGTCAGCTGCTTCTTCAGGATTGGTTGCGCCCATGATTTCACGGTTTTTAGCAACAGCACCTTCGCCTTTAAGGCACATAACAACCACAGGGCTACGTGTCATAAAGTCCACAAGCTCGCCGAAGAAAGGGCGCTCTTTGTGAACAGCATAGAAGGCTTCAGCTTGGTGCTTGGAAAGGCGAACTTTCTTCATAGCAGCGATGTTCAAGCCATTTTCTTCAAATTTAGAAACGATTTGGCCAATGAGGTTTCGTTCAACGCCGTCAGGCTTGATAATAGAAAGTGTGCGTTCCAAAATGTCACTCCTTGTTATACTGGAAATATACTTGAACCAGTTCTAGTTAAATGCTGGTTGATGATACTCGAATGTTCAGAATAGGCAAGAATTGTAAACCTGTGGCAGCCATTTTTCATGGCCAGATAGGCTAAAATGATTGGTTTGAGGGATATTTTGAATGGGACAAATCGAGGCGACGAAAAAAATCTGCGACTCCTAAAGCAGAGCCTGTAGATAATGACATATTCTCCCGTCAGTAGCAGCGAAGTTTTCCTTCAATCTTGACGATTCTTGATCCGCCAGTTTTGTAGCACTTCAGCAAGGCTCTTTTGTATGCTTTGTCTTCTTTGGGATTGATAGGCTGGGATGACTCCCCGCCACTATGAATGCTGGAGTTGCTTCGACCCGAGCTGCCGCCCGCCCCTCCACCGCCGCTCTGGCATGAAGTGCATAGTATCCCTAGGCATAAGCCTAGCAGCTTTGCTTTGTTCATTACTCACCTCGTCTCGTATTCACACTCTCTTAGTATACAAGTTTGAATTAAGGAGGATGGGGCAGAAACTGCCCACCACAAATCATGGTTTTAGGGGTATATTTTTTTGCAGGAGGGCCGTTCTACACCACAGCTTAATTTGGGGTATTTAGAATTTGCTTTCTGACACAGCTTTGATTCCTTCGCCAGCATTCTTCTGCGTGCAGCCTGCAGGTTCGCTCCCTGAGCTTGTAGTAGCTTTTCTCTAACGAGCTTGCCTTCTGAGTCCCTAAGCGCGATTTTACAAGATACAACTGTCTTGTTGTCGGTTTCATCGCAGCGTTTCCAAAGTAGGCCATAGGTTTGTGCCGTATCGCCATCTATGGAATCGATTGTCATAAAGCCTTCTGCATCTTCGTTTGCATTGATTTGGATTCCGGCTCGCATTCTCAATTTGACCTTTCTTTGTTTGCAGCCAAACCATTTAAAGTTAGTCAGAGGAATTTGAACGGATCGTTCATAGTTCTCTTCGTAGAGTCCATCTAGCCTCATTGCTCCCAAGCGACCAGTTCTATTTCCATCAAAGACGAACGCGGCATCTTGAACTCCCTGAACTCTTTCTTCCAGAAAAGCGTAGCCTCGAAACTGAATACCATAAACAGCGAAAGCCCAATTTCTAGGTATATTCATGTTGAAGTTGACATCGCATATCTTTCTGCGTTCAGAAGGATCATCCGTGCTCGCAATAAATTCAGAGAAGGTTAGGGTAAAGGCTTCTCTATCATCAGAGAGATTCAGTCCTACTGTCCCGAGTGGACAGCCAGTGCCACCATAGTTCAAATCATCGATTGTGATATTGCTCTGACCTTGGACTGAGGTGGCTACGATCAAATACGTTCCTAAAGCTAGTCTTTTCATTTTGGCACCCTTTCTTGGTTGGTTATGTTAGTCACAGCAAGAAATTTGCCAAAAAACCATGGAAATTTTTGTTAGTAACCAAATGAATGGGCATCTGATTCTAGTTGCTTAGCTGCCCAGAATACTGTGCTGGGCATTTGATGCTAAGCCTTCTCGCTAAGATATTCTAAGATTGAGAGCTGCTTTTACAAAAAGTTTCCGTTTCTGCGACTCAGGACTGAGTCTGTGTCAATTTCAACAGTTCTAATATCCACTTTGGGAACAGATGGAAAATATATTTAGAAACATTGATTGACTAATAACTCTTATATCCTCGCCTTTGTACTCCTGAGTAGAACACTAATTAGTGAGTCAGCGAAAAATACACAAGCCGAGTGCGGAAACATGAGCTACATAGAAGGTAAGATTTCGCAACTAATAAAATGCAGTCATTAACTAGCAAGGATATGAAAAACTAGCCGCTGTTAATGCCGTTTTATAAAATCCAAAATCATTGCTTACTTGTTTTTAAGTTCGCTATAGAAAGTAGAAACAGAAAAGCTGAAGAGCGTACTTAACATTCAAGCAGAAGAATAATCCAAACTTCGATGCAATATTGAACGGTGGGGAAGGTCATCTTAAGAACGCATCGTGTTTAGGAGAAGATGGATAGTTGGGTTTAAGAAGACTGTAAGTCTACATGATTCTCAATGTGCGTAAACTGCCAAATGATTTTGGACGGTCTTAAAGAAGTGCGAACTAGGCGAACTGATTAAAGAACACTTTATTGTTTCTCAGAACGATGCTCGTGGATTCATCTTGAAAGGATATAGACTCTACCTTATCAAATGGAAAAGCAATCAATCAGATGGATTGTGAATGCATTGATAGGAACTCTTTAGAGATAAGTATTTCCTGTTTAACTGAAGATGGGTGTTTGATGACTTCAGTAAGCTGCCAACTAATTTCTAGTCTATACAAAACTCGGTACAAGAGCCTTATTCACTATGCGCAAAGTCTTGGAGTGTCTTCGGTAGACGCTTCAGATATGGTGCAAGAAACATTTCGTATAGCGTGGGAAAAGCGTCACCAGCTTAAATCTAATCACGCTCTTTTCCCTTGGATAAAAACAATTTTGCGAAATCTTTGCTATAAGAATGGAACTATTGATAGCCAACTTTGTTTCTTGGGAGATGGTTTGCTTGATCAGCAATCTTGTGATGGTAAACAAATCTATCAAAGAGTATTCTTACAACAAATATCCGATGATATTAAGGCTGGTATGAATCAAAAAGCTGGTCAGGTTGCAACTCTTTTCTATTTTCATGAATACTCAATTAAGGAAATCTCGTGTGAGACTAAGATATGCTCAAATACGGTTTCATCCTATCTTTTTCGAACACGTGCGTTTGTTAAAGATCACTACGAAAATTGTGCTGAAGCACTAAGCTGCTCATAAAGGAGGTTGTCTTATGAAAAAATATATCTACTTATTTATACCTGCTGGTATAGTGTGCTGCGGGTTGATTGCCTACTCTCTAAATCCCAGAGCGGAGTCTCAGACACCACCAAGAGAGACTAACGAAGTGCACATTCAAGTAGAGAAAAGCTTAGCTGACGATTCTTCTAGAACAGTCAAAAAGGGGAACTTCAAGCGGAATGAAGCCTCTGTTCAGGTGGAATCCACCGAAGACCAGTTGGCACAAAGCAGCCTCAGCTCAAGGAACTTTCGTGATAAAAATGATCTTTCAGGAGCGCTTACTGGTGTATTAAAGCAGTTCCCTTACTTAGGCGAAAACTATCGCTTTTCTAGCAAGGCTTTGCTTACTTCCTCTGATAAGAAACGATGGCATGAGATTCTTAAAGATAAAGATCTTATCGATCAAACATTTTCTCATTTGCTGTATATGGATGGTAAAGATTCAAATGATACCATGGGTGATATTGAGCGTATCAACTTCATCCATAATGCTTTGTCTCTAGCGAATAATCCTCAGGAAGCTCATCTGATTGATTCAATTGTAAAGGGGATTACCACTCTCCCTGATGGTTACTTATCCTACAGCGATTCGCAGAAAAAGACTCTCATTGGAAATAAAATTGAATTGATCTATCTGCTCAAAGCTTATCATCCAGATGAGTTTAAACATTATATTCTAGGGAAGTCGGATGATCCGAAGGTGGAAAAGCTTGTCAAGTATGCGTTGGCGAATGAGTCGTTTATCAATCGAATCTTCCTCTAAGAGGCATAAATTATGAAAAACTTACTAACACTGATAGTGTCGGCAGTGCTTTTTTCATGTGGCTTAGAGTCTACCAGCCAAATTCAGGTTGTAAATCCTGAACTAGGCGAGAAGCTACCCGAGCAACTTTCCAAGGCAACAGTTGCTATTTATAGAGGTGAACGATTCGTATGCACAGGGGTTTTGGTAGAGAAGGCGCGCGTCCTAACAGCAGCCCATTGTTTTATCAGTCATAGAGTCCCAAGCGATTTTACAGTTCGCCATAGCGATTTTGAGCAGCCGAAGTCTATAGCCAGTATACGCACCCTGGCTGATACCAGTGATGGTAGGGTGGAAGAGTCTTTCTTCCCCAATTATGATGTTGCGATTGTTGATATGGTAACTTCAATTGACAATATTGAGCCGGTTAAAGTTTTCAGAGGACCCTTGGTTTCAACTGTAGATGAGACTGTTATTGTAGCGGGTTATGGCAGAACTCGGTTTGATCAAGCTGATGCGGGCGTATTAAGGCACGGCACTGCTCGGGTTAAGCGAGCTTACGATAAGGGAATGTTTCAGGGCGTGGTCGTTATTGATAACAATTTTCAATCAGCGCCTTGCAGCGGTGATTCAGGTGGGCCATTATTTATTCTTCAAGACGATCAGTGGCGGATTCTTGGGCTTACCCATGGAGTCCATTGGTATAGCAACTTTGATTATCTTGGATTTGAATTTTGTACCCATAAGGAGTCGACTTATGTCAATCCAGGGGCTCATACCTTTGCTGATTTTAGCTTAAAACCTAAAGTAGAAAAGAACTATAATTCCTTTACTGAATACTGCGAAAATGGCGATTTGACCAGGGAAGAACTCAGCTTCTACCTAGGGTTGGCTTTAGAATCTCGAAAGGATATTTGTGCCGAGTTCGAAGACTTTCTGGCTCAAGGTAGGCTCAATCTTGAGGGGAGCCCAATTTATTCGCTAGAGCCTTTAAGGCACTGGAATGGGCTATTGAGTCGCTTAGACCTTGAAACAGAACCCGAAACTGATTTGAGCGCACTTGGAGAATCCACTGTTGAACATCTAAAACTAAGGATTCACACTCAAGCGCAGGTGGACCAGATACTTGAAACTAAGGGATTGAAACAGCTTGTGATACGATCGGCGAACACTGGTTTCGATTGGCGAAAACTTGAAGACCATCGTAATTTATTAAACTTGGATTTACAGGACCTAGGCATTGAGGGCTTACCAAACATTTGTCAAAATAGAGATCTGCGGCGGGTAAACCTAACCTTGAACAGCCTGAACTCAATTGCCTTTCTCGATGGGTGTCAGAATTTGGAAGAAGTATTTTTGAGTTCAAATCAGATCCAAAATCTTTCTGGTCTATCTTCGCCCGAGACATTGAGGGTGATTATTGCGAGTAATAACAGGATTAGAGCTATCGACGAACTCCAAGGTCATCGAGGTTTAGAGTTCGCTGCTTTTTCCAATAATCTATTAACTACGGATCAGCAGGTGTGTCCCGTTGAGGAGGAGTTAGAAGGTGATATTTGTTCATTCTAGAATGACTCGGCTACTTGTGCTTTTGGGGAGTATTGTCCTCATTTGCCAATCCCTTTGGGCACGAGAATTAGCGGTAGCACGAAGTCAGCTTGTGGAGTTGGGTTCTGGATTTCTGGCCGACGAAATCCGCTTCAATAGTGACTGCGTAAGAGGTGAAATCGAAAGTAGACGGGAGTTTTTGACAACATTCTATTTCGATAAGCCGGTTCTGGACTCCGAGGTATTATACCCAGATGGAACTCATAACATAAAGAACATCAATAATGGCTCAGACTACCGATCCTATGCGAAACAACCCTATCTTCAAAGTAGTCGGAGCCTCAACTATTTCGTTCGGGTAGAAGGAGGGTCCCAGCAATATTCAGGTGATCCTGAGTTTCAGACAGACGGCAAGAGCTGTGGTGAAGCCTATGTAAAGAAAGTTGTTTGGGGAGGGACACTCCGAATCTGGGTGGACTTTACGTTTGAAACTCGTGAGGACGCTCGATATGTTGAGCGATTCAGCCTGCTCAAAGATGTCGGCTTGCGGTCTTTGAAAGGATATCTTAAGGATTTGCAAACTAACTATAACGACGGGATACAGGTTTCCATCGGTGCTCGGCAGGTAGGTGGCAATTCAAGAAATTTACTAGAGATCTTTGGCAACCAAGATCAAGCAGTGAATTGCATCTATCCGAACATCGAGCCTTGCTTCCAACTGGTTCAGGATCTTGTGGACTACGCTGTTCAGCCGAACCAATTTGCTCAGCAATTTTTTAATCCAAACTTTAATCGCGCTGACCCAGAGGGAGCAACGGTTTTAAGTTATGAGTTAGAAAAGTACCCAAGTGCAATCGATCTTAACTCATTGGTTCAACACATTGCTCGTCGTGAGAGAGCTGCTCAGCAATGGCTTCGCTATGATACCTTGGCTCCAATCATAGAAGAAAGAATTGATCTAAGTCAAAGTGAGAAGGAGCGAGGCCTGCTACAAGGACACCTTCGCCGCATCAACGCAGACCAAGCAAGCCTAGGAAGCCAAATTGAGAACTGCAACTTAGCGGGCGAGTGTAAGATCGATCTAGATAGTTTTATAGATCTTAACCCAGAAGATGTAAGTTTAACCGAAGGTTTTCTAGAATTTTGTAAAGCTCGCTACCGACGGTCAGAGATCCACAACTTTTTTGACGTTGTGGATCGGATCTATCCAGCCGCAAATTGTCTAGATCAGAAAAGGCTTTTAGAGTCTCAGCTAGACCTTAACCTATCAGGCGAAGGCATCTCAAATGTCGAGCCTCTGGCGGGTTTGCAACAAGTCATTACCCTCGATCTTAGTCGTAATGAAATTAATGACTTAACGCCACTCTCTTCAATGGGGGAGCTACGTCAGCTCACAATAAACGAAAACAAATTAAGCTCTTTGTCTGGCCTTCGTCGTTCACCCCAACTACGCTTGATCCAAGCAGACGACAACCCTCTTGTAGCCATTGAAAGGGAGGACTTGCCGGCCTCATTGGTAGGAATACGTGCCATTGGTAATCAGATCGCAAATATTGAAAATGCGCGAGACAATTTGGAGCCTCAGGTCAAGTCTTGGTTAATTCCTGATGATATCTGTACCTTTTATCGGCAAAAAGTATTAGATATGGGATTGATAGATAGAGCCTCATTTGAGCTGTATAGCAGCATCGAATGGGCGCCTGTCTTCCGGGATGAACGGGAAATCAAAGTCGATGCATGGGTTGCCTGCGTCGCCGCCTATCGAGACTTTGTAATTGAATTTCCTGGTTTGTAGTGCTTTGTCAATTTGAGAAAGGAAGTCTCATATCATGCGTATTCGCAATCTTATGTTTATTCTAGGAGTGTATTCTCTGGCTGCTTGTCAGGCATCAGATGGTACCAATGAAAATAATAATGTCACTAGCGATGATAGCACCAAGGAAAATCCGGATAAGCCGAATCAAAAGCAAGTAGGAACCGTACAGGGCCTGGTGTCCACCGTTTTAACAAAGAATGGAAGAAATCAGAAATGCTATGGATTTTTCCTTGATACCGAGACGTTCCTAACATCAAGAACTTGCTTGGAGTCCTTGTCTAACAATGACTGTAGCTCTGAAGATCAGTTGGCTGGTTTGAACATTTTAGCGGGTGCTGATGACGTCTACCCGGTGTTAGATATAAAGAGTACTGAAACCTTCGGTATAAAAAATAATCTGGTGGAAAAAGGCTTCGACTTAGCCCTTCTTAAAACGTCAAAGGAGTTCACTGGCGATACTATTGCACTACCTGATATCAATACCAATCAGGAGGCTTTTGAAGACCTGTTTACGAGTGTACCACCTCAAGTAATTCTAGATCCGGAACTATCGATCTACATGCTCAGTTTTGCTGCTGATGGAGTAACACAAGGTGATAGTCTTTACTTAAACCTCAGGCTGTACCATGGCAGAGACAGCGAAGAGTTTACAGCGGGGAGTGTCAAATATGATTTTTGCGCCGACTATGAAGGTCGTCCGATCTTTATGGACCGTGATGGGCAGAAGGTTCTTATCGGGTTGGGATCACGAGTTATGACACCAGACTTTGTTCAGTGTAGCGATAATAACGGAATAATTTTCACAAGTATGCTTCATCAGGGTGTTCAAGATTGGATTAAGGGAGAACAGTCATGATTAAGTCTTTCCTAAAAGCAAGTTTTGTTTTGTTTGCGATTCAGCCCTTGTCTTCTTGCAGCAACGAAAACTCCAAGGCCACAAGCAAAATCGATATTTTTAAGGGCGAGGATGTAAATCCTGAAGACTATAGCCCTGTGGCGCGTTTGGATCGTTCGCTCTGTTCGGCAGTTGCGATTGCGGATGATCTTTTTCTGACGGCAGCGCACTGTGTTAGTACCTGTGTAGGCCTTACCATTGGTCAGCAGATCAATAGTGACATCCAATGCGAACTACAAGCGGATCTTTCAGAAATGACCGTAAGCGGTGCCGGTGGGACTTATCAGGTGGTAAATGTCCAGTTTCCTGAACGGGTGAAAATGAGGAACAACATCACTCTAGCGGGATTCGATCTAGCATTGATTCAAGTGGACCGTACCTATGAAGGCGGTTTCTGGGCATACGCGAAGAAAGGTGACTCCACGATAGATACCTTGCTGAAAGCGAATCAAGGACGTTTCCGATCTCAGTTAGGAAGTCTTGAAGCTTTAGGCTACGGGTCAAATGGGAGGCAAGGTAGCATTGGCCAACTACGCCGCGGGATGATGTCTTTTCGTGGATTTTATAGCTTCAATGACGAAGAAATACACATAGGTGCGTTGCAAGCTCACCATGCATGCGCTGGTGATAGCGGTGGCCCAGCCATTGTCCAAACTGAAGATGGGCCTGTTGTCGTGGGTATTTCATCGCGACTTTTCAATCTAGACTACCCAAGCATCTGCGCTGTTACAGATGGAAGCCTGTATACTAATCTAATGAGTCCAATTGTTAGTGATTGGTTAGAGCAAGCAATTTCCAAGATTTAAGATTAAAAAGTGGCTCATACCTTAAGTGAGCCACCTCTTTCGTTCATACCCTAAAAAAATCTTCCATTCTCAAATTTTTTTGCAAGAAAACATCCTCCGCCAGACTCTTTTATATAGAAACATATGATGGAGGATTTTTTCCAATGACAAGCGAACGAAAATTCAAAGCAGGCGTGGTTCTATTAGCGAGTGCAATCTCAGGAATGGGTTTTGCGGGGCAAAAGAAGCCTCTCCTAGGCGGCTCTACAGGTGCCATCGTAGAAGCTAGATGTCCCGGGAACGAAGCTGGCGAAGAGAGAGAGAAGGATTGGCTAAATTTTGATCAAGCTCAAAAGCGTGTTGAATGGGCATTGAATTGCGGGCACATTGAGAAAAGTGCCAACCGACTCTTCACCCATTACTTGGACGAAGATACTTGGGCATGGGTACCATTTCCTAACGGTAAGATGGCTTATCCGACTTTTGGTGAAAACAAGCCAAATGACGGCTTTCCAGTTTGGATTCCCAACTTGAGCAGCTGTAACAAGCCTGAAAACGTATTCTGGCTAGCGATCTGCCGAACGGGTTGCTACACCAAAAATCAAGTGGTCCTTTTCCAAGACGGATATTCAAACATCGAAGATGCAATCGCTGGTGACTATAGCTCTGTAATCACCCTAACTCCTGACGCTACCTTTGAGTCTTTGGAGTATGAAAACCGAAATATTTCATACTTCACGAAGGATCGCTACGATGCAGAGCACCCCGTGATTCACTTTGAAACAGAAAGTGGCAATGACATTACGGTGACCACAGAGCATCCACTGGTTGACGAGAAGGGCTTTATTAAGTTCGCATTCGAACTTAAGGAAGGTGACTATCTCGTACGTGATACTGGCGAAAAAGATAAGATCGTCTCAGTTGAAAACAAATCTTACTTTGGAAGAGTCTATAATGTAGCTCCCAAAGGTCACGCAGCAGAATCTAATGTGGTTGTTGCTCAAGGGTTCCTTAACGGATCTGCTCGCTATCAAGATGGCACGATTCGCGACTACAATCGTACTTTAGGACGAAGTATTATTGAGCCGAATCTACTTGATTAAGTCGAGTATTTTTTTAGAGGAGGGTTGCCTCCTCTTTCAAGGGGGAAAACATGATACAGCGTTCCATTCAGGGTCTATGTCTCGGTGCGTTTCTAGCGATGATTGGTGGATGTGGTCAATCCACTCCAAAGTCTGATCTTGGCATCTTCGGAGGTCAGGTCGGTCAAAGCGGAACGAATCGCTTTAGTGCTACGGTTCGGATCTACTTTCAAAACTACCTGACGTGTACAGGTGTTTTAGTCGAGAAAAATGTAGTTCTTACAGCAGCCCATTGTGTTGCTAGTTGCGGCAAATATGAAAATGCTCCCAAGCGTTGCCAATGGACAGGTTCAAAAGACGATTACCTCGTTCAAGATAGGTATGGGCAAAACTATCAGATAGATGGCTATTCGCTTCCATACGAGTTTTCCTATAACTATCGAAGCGGCGCAAGTGGCTACGATCTGGCATTGATTCGTCTAGATCGGGATATGAATAGTAATCCAGTAAAAATTGCAGATCCCAGTGATGCAGACGCAAAGCGCGCTACTCTAAATTCTAGGGATTTGGAAATCTTGGGTTATGGAGATTCCACTAACTATGCACCTACAGATCCACAACGTGGCCAGCTCCAGTTTGTAGGTGTTGATCTTCGTTCCAATAGCCTCAATGATCGTGAGTTGCATGTTGGTTCATACGATTCCCATGCTTGCTCAGGGGACAGCGGTGGGCCTCTTTTTGTCAGGTTCGATAATAAAGTACGCATTGCTGGGATCGCGTCTCGCAAGTACAGCGAAGATTCATTTTACTGTAGCGATACAGATGGTTCACTTTACGTCAATCTATTTCGTCCGGACGCATCAGCATGGCTCATGACTGAGCTAGCTAAAGTTAAGGATGGTTCAGAGGATCCAGATATAGGCGGAGGTGACGATGGCGATCCAGATGATGGCAACTCTGGTGGAGATCCAGATCCGGAGCCCGATCCAGATACATGGACTGAGCGAGGGATTGCGTTTTCGACTAAGATCGTCAAAAAGGATGAGCCCTATACGCTCCCATTTTACATCGATCGGAATCCTAGTGAGATTCAAATGAGCCTCAAAGTGGATGACCCAGTATCCATTCGGATCTTCGACAACGACGGCAATGAAGTTTTCTACAAGGAGTACGAAAAGGGCGATTTTGATTGGGAGGATATCAGTGGAAACTTCTACAAGGGAAATTGGAGTGCTCAAATTTCCTATCGTTGTTTCTGGGATTGTCTCTTGGATAAAGATCGGGAAGTAAAGAAGTTCAAATTGCGATATAGATAACACCAATTATGAGGTTCATAATGAATACGATGGCAAAGAAGTTAGGGCTACTCGCCAGTGTGCCGCTTCTCTCAACAGCGGTTTCCTGCGGTAAAATGAATGAATCATCTCAGACAAAGGCGATTGTATCGCCAGGGGTAGGAGTTGCCCTTCTTGGTCAGGGTTACGACTCCCATCGAGAGCAGTTCAATGCAGAATGTGTGACATCTGGTAATCCACAGAACCCAGTTGTTTACTCAGGGGAGCAGCGGTCTGAGGTTCGGTTCCAAAGGTCGTTGTCCTACGAGGAAATGAAGGATCTTCTTGAGGTTCAAGTTGCTGGAAAGTTTAGCTATGGTGCATTTAACGCCAGCGGGGCAGCTAAATTTGCGACTGAAGCTGCTTCAAGTGACTTAAGCCAGTCCCTTATCTTTGCGAGTATGGCCAGAGGAAAGACTGCTCTGATGGTAAACCCTCAGCTTACCGATAGAGCTATTGATGCAGCAAATACCCTCGATCAAGAGATCATTCGAGCAACGTGTGGAGATGATTTCGTCTATGGTGTTGATCTTGGAAGTCAGCTGCTTATCAATGTTAAGTTTGAGTTCTCATCGGTTGAGGCTAAGTCGGCCTTCGAAGCATCGATTAAACTCAGCTATTTGAGCTTATTCGAAGTCGAAGGTGCTGCTCAAGTAGCGTCTGATTACTTCAAAAATAACGTTTCCATTACCATCACAGCCTTGCAGATTGGTGGTCGTGTACAAGATCTTCCGGAAGCGTTTAGGAACCCCCAGACCGGCGAAGCATCTATTATTGATTGCGATCTAGAGAACCCGACAGCTTGTAAGCAGACTCTCAAGGACTTGATTGACTATGCAACGGACACTTATCCGAAACAAATCGACGATTTGAGCTATGAGCCGAATTCACCGAATGGCGCTGCTTTCCTTGGATATCGAACTAAAAGTTACTACAATGGTGGGCTACGCCAGCTCTACCCGAATCCAGGTCCAGTGATTCAGGCGGAGATTGTCGAGGCTCGCGATCGTCTAGCGCAACGTTACCAGACCATGAGCAATCATCGTCGTCGCGCAACTAAGCTTCTAGCAATGCGTTTGCTTGATGATGAGCGGCAAGCAATTGTTGCTACAGACGATATCTTGCGACGAAACATCGCAAAGATGATCCGCGTGGCAGAAACCTGCTACGATACCCCGCTCCTCTGTGTTGCCGCTGAAGAAGCGTTGACTTTAGAAGCGTATGACCCCAACACGCTTGATAAGACGCTGGTCTTCTTTGACTATTGCCAGATCAAGGACCTTAGCGCACGGACTTCAAAAACGGTGGATGCGATCAAGGAGCTGCTTTTCGCTGACCCAGAGGCTGATTGTCAAGATATCGATAGCGACCTTCAAGTAGAGCAGGTGATTGAACTGGTCAATAAAGGGATTACAGATTTGCGACCACTACGTCGCCTACCTCAACTTCGGTACTTGGATCTTTCAGAGAACTCGATCTCCAATTTGACTCCACTGGCTAGCTTGCCTGATTTGGAGGTCTTGAAAGTAAGAAAGAACAATATCTCTAGCTTGTCGCCAATCTCTAGCTTGAACAAACTGAGAATCCTAGATGTAGCCTACAACCGCATCTATGAAGTCGAGCCACTGCGAAATATGCAAAGCTTGAAGGAGCTACGCATTCAGTTTAACAAAAACGAGATACTCGACTGGAGTCCGATTGAACCACTCAATTTAGAAGTATTCTACCCAAGTCTGGATTCTATCTGTAAGCAGGAAAGAGATTGGGCTCTTGCTCAAGGGCTCGTTCCAGCAGTACAGCATCGATTCTATGAAACAGCTGGATTTGCGCCGCTATACAATGCTCCCCAACGCCGCGATTCTGGTATCGATGGCTGGGTGAACTGTATCGCCTTAGAAAGCTTTTACTAATCCATTTAGCTTGGAAGCCAGATAGGCTTCCAAGCTAAACATAAGGGGGGTTTGGTATGTCCAGAAGGTCTCTATATTTACTGAATACGATCGTTTTTTTTTAATCACTTCTCAATCTGGCCTTGCGTCTGTCATTGCTGCAAAGATAGGTCAGTCTTACAGTCTTGGAAAAGGCTATTTTCCCACATCAGGCGAATTCCGCAATACTTGTATTGAGGGCGATCATCAAAGCTTTAATCAATCAAACAGCTTGATCCGACTCGAAAAAACTTTGACCGAATCTGAATTGAACGAGGATATTGCTGCTACTTTTAGTGGAGGCATCAATGTGTTCCTCGCTAGTGCTAAGGTAACTAGTAAAGTAGCAAGTCTGCTTACCGAAAGAAACCTTTCCAAGCGATTGGTCTATCAAGCAAACTTTCAGACTAGGGTCGAAAAACTTAGTAATCCTAGATATTCGCCACTAGGACAAGAGATGGTTGTCATCCAAGATGAAAACTTGGCCAAAGAGAATTGTGGGCAAGAATACATTGATCAGATTGTTCATGGTGGCAAGATCTATATATTAGTTGACTTTGATTTCTATGATAAGGAGATCCAAAATCGTATTGAAACGAAGATTGAGTTCAAGGTCTTAGGCTTCAAGAAAACCAAAACATTTACCAAGCTGACACGAGAAGAAAAGCAGAATACACGGATCAATATCGACGCTTTTCAAGTAGGTGGTGATCCCTCACAGTTGGACGCTATTCTACAAGATGCGCAGAGCACAAATTGTAGCCTGGATGAAATCGACAAGTGTCACGATATCATCGATCGTTTGTTCGACTATGCGACTGCTGATGGCAGGTTTCGCGAGCAATTGGATCATTCACCACTCACATACATAACGGCACCTTACGAAGAACGAGGATTTCGTGACCTAATCAAATCTCCCAACCCTATCCTAACGGGAGCGAATAAGTTTGCCCACGAGGCACTTCTGTCAAAGCTAGTGAGACAACAGGGTTTTCAGGATCGATTGGAGGAATTGATAGTGCGGAAGGACGTTCCTCCCGACCAGCTACGAGATCTGCGCAACGTTCAAGAAGATGTTATACAAAATGTTCTTGTTCTTAAGGAAGCAGTCAAGTCTTGCGAGATAAATCCAAATATTTGTCTCACAGTAGAGAGCAATACCAACAGTCAATTGATCTTAATACAGGATAGCAGTGTTAATGTGGAAAGAAACCTCTATCAAGACTGCATCAATCGAGTCGCGTTAGGGTACGAGGGAGCATTTTCTAAAATATTTGCTGGTACATCTCATAGTAGCTGCCTTGATTTATATCGAAACGCTGAGTCGGTCTATAGCCTGAGCTTGAAAGACTTAAAACTAGACGATGTGAATTTTCTGCGTTATCTTCCAAAAATTCGAAGTCTGGATATTTCCGATAACCAGATATCTAATATATACCCGCTTCGCTACCTTTCAAGGCTAGAAGAACTCGATATGAGTCGAAACGGGGTAAGTCAAGTATTTGCTTTAGGTGAGCTTGATCGCTTAAAGACTTTAGACTTACATCACAATAACGTCACGAGCCTGTCTGCTATCTATAGTCTTCCCCTTCAATATATTAAGGCCTATGCTAACCTTCTAAATCTCGATGAAGTGCAGTCGAGATTTCCTACTGCTACAAAAGTATTCACTTATGATGAAGCTGTAGTAGAGGAAGCTGATCGCTTGATTAGTTTAGGTAAGATCGCACGTCTTCAGTTTGAGCGCTATTGGGAGCTTAGATTTGCCCCAGTCTACTATGAAGATTCAAACCAAGTAGAATGGCTACCCATGCTACCGGCGGTCGAGCTGTATGACTAGGCTATTGAGGAAGAGATTTAAGGCTTACATGAGAATCTATGAAGTAGGTGACTGTTCTAGGTTCGATTAGTATATTAATAGGAGCTATAAATGGGCTTGGAAACCCAAGCCCTATCAAGTTAGTAAGGAGAGCAAAATCTATGAGACAAGGCTTGGTTAAAAAATGCGAGGAGATAGTACAAAACGTAGAGTGACGAGTATTTTTTAGGAGTAACCAAGTATCATAGGTTTATCTCATCGTACCATTTAGAAAGGCTTTTCTGTTGGAAATAGGCTTTCTCGCTATGGTGGTTAAGAGGGAGCAATCAATTCTCGATTTTAACAGACTCCATGAGCTGGTGGATCAGGCCATGAACTAGTCCACCGTGGACAATCGGATCGTTAATTATGGTATCGACCTGCATGTAGTAGCAGTGATCGCTTGTTGAATTGGGCTCGGTGGAGTACTTAATAATTCGTCGTCTTTGGTAGTCTCCGATGAAGAAGTCTGCGGCGAAGCCAAGCTTATTGTCAGCAAACCCTTCGTCGATATGAATGTCATGGATTTCACCAAAAATATTGCTTTCCCGATCTATTTCATTCTGAACAAGTCTTTTCATGGATGCGATCGTAGTCAAAGAGTTCGTTCTATCTATGGCGCAAGATTCTTCTATGTCCAAGAAGACTGTAGCAAAAGTGCCTCTAGAGCTGCCAGAATCAACGGCAAACGTCATTCCATTGCCAATAGAAGACAAGCTGAATCGATTGTCCCAATTGAATTTCACAGATAGTATGGTGCCGCTAGCACTGAATTCTAGATCTTGGCTACAGTCGGATGGGCAAAGAGGCGCAAGAGGGTCACGGATAATGGGGACCAAAGGGTCTGTGCTACCATTGGTGAATGAGCCAGGAGCCTTGTTTTTCGGTTCTGTCTCTGAGTATACAGAGCTAGAAAAAATGAAAATTGAAGATAGAATGCTCGATGCAATAAGTTTCATAAAAAACTCCACGATAGGATCAAATTTGTATCGACATTTATATCCTTTGTATTTTCATATATGAATCGATTGTTATCAACATTGCTGCCTGGAGGCAGCAATGTTACTCCTATTCATTCGCGGTTAGAAGAACAATAACTTTATAAGTTGTTGATTAGGGTTCTAGTAAATAATAATGTAGATCCACACTTAGGCTGTTGGGTGCAATTATGACATTTGCTGACTTTCTAGATGAACAACTCCAACTGAGACAAAAGACTAGTCCAGGCTATTCCATGAGAAGTTTCGCGCGGGACCTCGGAGTCGACTCAGGATTTCTATCTAGGATTCTTAAAGGCAGTAGGCGATTGTCATTGTCAAAAGCCCATTCCATTTCTGATAAGCTGTCCTTGTCGGCTAAGGATCGCGAGAGGTTCCTCTATCTGGTTAGGCTGGCTCTCATCGATGACGACGAAGACCTCAAAAGATCTATTGAGCGACAGTTGCAACGTCATTCTGAGCCTCAAAGTGTTCTAGGAGCAAGCAGTTTCAAGGTCATTTCAAAGTGGTATCATTACGCTATTTTGGAGCTTACATTTAAAGAAGATTTCGAATCTCAACCATCATACATAAGTCAGAAGTTAAATATTTCCCAATTTGAAGCTAAGATGGCAATTGAGCGTATGGTGAGGTTAGGGCTTCTTGCTAGGGATAGCAACGGCTCTCTTAAGAAAACTAAGTCGAATATTGGCGATTTGTGTGCTCCATCCGAGTCGGCTAGGTGTCGCCATAAGGATATCTTAGAGAAGGCAAGCCGGTCTCTTGAAAAGCAAAGTTTTGAGGAAAAAGTTCAACTGGGGGCTACGTTCTGCATTGATAAAAAGCTACTTCCTGAGACGAGGCAGAGAATTCAGGTCTTTTTACAAGACCTCAATGATTTTTTAGAGTCTGGAGATCGAGAAGAGGTCTATGAAATGAATGTTAGTTTGTTCTCTTTAGAAAAATAGATCTATGGCAAAGAACTTGGCGAACATAAATCACAAAGCCAAGCTCCGCTTAGGATACTTAGCTTCGGATTAAGAAACAAAAGGCTGATCTTAGCTGTTAGCTAGCTCTATTTGCATCAAAGCATCACCAATCCCAGTCTGCTCACCTTCCTTAGCTTTCAGCTTTGAAACTTGCCCCGCAACCGGTGCAAGAATTTTATTCTCCATTTTCATGGCTTCGATGACCAGAAGCTCTTGGCCCTTTGTCACCAGATCACCATCGCTGACGAGCACTTTAATCACCTTACCCACCATGGGTGCACGCACCGTAGCACCAGCATCATTCGCTGAACTCTTTCGAAAGGCTGAACCTGGAACTGAAGGCTCCACAACAGTTTCAAGGCGGTTCACCAAGTGAAATCCAGCGCCGGAGATTTCAATCTGAAAGCGCCTCTGAACCTCGCCCGGAAACTGTACCATATTCTGGCCACGAACTTTCAGAGGGCGTTCAAGTCCGTTTTGGTCTTTCAGGTAGATGGTATTTAAGCTCTTATTCCACTGTACAAAGTATCGCTTACCTTGCAGGGAGATCGGGGTCCAACTATCTTTTACAAGTTTGCTTGGTAGATCTACTATGACTGGCTCGCACTCTGCGATATCAACTTTCCACTTCACGATAGAACTCCCTTAATAGTGATGATGAGACTCAGCGATCGCTTTTTGAGCCCAAGCCTGCCGGGTATGCTTTGATGGTTCACTGACTGATTGATCACTAGCTGCCTGGCTGAGCGCAGCGGAAACCAGTGCACCATCTATCATGGCAGATTCTTGCCAGTTTTCCATCGAGGCTTGTAGTTGATCCCGCTGGTCGTTGATAAAGTGCGTGGTAAACTTTCCAGAGCGGAAAACCTCATTGCTGATCACGGCTTCGTGGAACCGTGCCGTCGTCGTAATCCCACCTATTTCCATCTCTGATAAAGCCCGCTTCAAACGATCCATAGCAATATCACGGCTCGGACCCCAAGTGATCACTTTGGCAATCATCGAGTCATATTCAGAAGGAATCTGGTAGCCAGCATAGATGTGTGTATCCACCCGTACGAAAGGGCCTTCTGGTAGCTTAAGGTGTTTGATAGTGCCAGGGCTTGGCATGAAATCCTGGGTTGGATCTTCCGCGTTAATCCGGGCTTCAAATGCCCAACCCCGAGGGATAATATGCTCTTGTTGCATAGTGAGAGCTTGCCCATCAGCTACCAATATCTGTTCGCGAATCAGGTCGACTCCGGTGATCATTTCTGTCACCGGGTGCTCGACTTGAATCCTGGTATTCATTTCCATGAAGTACACATCATCCGGCGACTCACAGATAAACTCAACTGTACCAACCCCTTCATAGCCGACTGCCAATGCAGCCTTAACGGCTAGGGAGCCAAGCTCTTGTCTCTTTTCATCAGACAAAAATTGCGATGGGGCTTCCTCAAGGAGCTTTTGATGGCGACGCTGTACGGAACAATCACGCTCGAATAGGTGTACACCGTTTTTACCATCGCAAAGCACCTGGATTTCAATGTGGCGAGGGTTTTGGATCAAGCGTTCCGCAAATACCGCTCCATTGCCAAAGTACGAGACGGCCTCTCGGGAGCATGCCTCGAAAGCTTCTTCCAGCTGAGAAGCTTCAAATACTTCGCGCATACCACGGCCACCACCTCCAGCAGCTGCCTTCAAGATGATAGGAAAGCCGATCTTATCGGTAAGCACTTTAAGCTCTTGGGCACTATGGATCTGACCATCACTGCCAGGCACTGTTGGAACCTCATACTTTTTCATGAGGTCTTTGGCTTCAACTTTATTACCCATGGTATTCATGGCCGATACGGAAGGTCCTATGAATTTCACCCCAAGACCAGTAATCATCTCACAAAAAGATGCGTCTTCCGAAAGGAAGCCATAGCCGGGGTGAACGGCATCGGCTCCACTTAAGCGGATAGCGTCTTTGAGTGCGTCCTGGTTGAGATAAGTTTCCGCGGAGCTTCTGCCTGGCAGTCGGACGGCGAAATCAGCCATTTTTCGGTGATTGCTGGCAGCATCAGCGTCGGAGTAAACCGCAACACTTTCAACGCCCAGATCTCTTAAGGTTCGTATGATGCGAACTGCAATCTCACCTCGATTGGCAATCAGCACCCGTTTAATAGATTGAATCATAGGTGCTCCTTAAAGTGGAATATTGCCATGCTTGCGATTTGGTCGGCTCTCTCGCTTTGAAGAGCAGGCTTTCAAACCGCGAATTAAATGATCGCGAGTTTCTTCTGGGAAAATGACCGCATCGATGTAGCCTTTGCTCGCCGCTTCGTAAGGAGTGGCAAATTTTGAAGCATAGGATTCTGTCAACTCGCGGCGCGTCTCGTCAGGCTTGTCCGAGCCTTTAATCTCATTGCGGAATATGATGTTACAAGCCCCCTCAGCGCCCATGACAGCGATTTCCGCTTGAGGCCAGGCAAGATTCAAGTCGGCACCGATGTGCTTTGAGTTCATGACATCGTAGGCACCGCCATAGGCCTTGCGAGTAATTACGGTAAGCTTGGGAACAGTCGCTTCGCTAAATGCATAGAGTAGTTTGGCGCCATGACGGATAATACCACCTTTCTCCTGGTCGGTACCCGGAAGAAAGCCTGGAACATCAACAAGTGTGACAAGGGGAATATTAAAGCAATCGCAGAAGCGAACAAACCGTGCGGCTTTCACTGAAGCTTCAATATCGAGGACACCAGCTAAGGCAGATGGGTTGTTGCCAACGATACCAACTGTTTGGCCGTCGAGGCGCGCAAATCCGGTGGTGATGTTGGGCGCATACTCACCTTTGAGTTCAAAGAAGCTATCAGGATCAACAATTGTCCGAATGACATCTTTCATATCATAAGGCTGATTCGGGTTTGATGGCACAAGATCGGCAAGGTTTGTTTGCCTTTCTTGGATTGCACTTTGCTCGCTAGGAGCAAGAGGCTTAGTAGGGACAGTTTCCAAGTTATTGGAAGGGGTGTAAGACAACCAATTGCGAATAGCTAGGATAGCATCGCCTTCAGACGGTAATCTTAAATCGCAAACTCCACTTTTGCTGGTGTGGGTTTGGCTCCCCCCTAGCTCTTCAAAGGTCACCGACTCACCGGTTACAGTTTTTATCACCTCGGGACCGGTAATAAACATATGGCTCGTCTCATCAACCATAAATATGAAGTCGGTCATCGCTGGAGAATATACAGCACCACCAGCACAGGGGCCGAGGACTACCGAGAGCTGTGGAATCACCCCAGAAGCTTTGACATTGCGGTGGAAGATATCGGCATACCCTCCGAGGCTCGCGACACCTTCTTGAATTCTCGCCCCGCCAGAGTCATTAAGCCCGATCAAAGGAGCGCCATTTTGCAAGGCGAGATCCATCACTTTGCAGATTTTTTTAGCAAAGGCCAAACTTAAGCTGCCGCCGAAAACCGTAAAGTCTTGAGAGAATACGTACACCAGCCGACCATCGATGGTACCGAAGCCGGTGACAACGCCGTCCCCAAGTATTTTCTTATCTTCCATGCCGAAGTGCTGGCAATCGTGGGTGACGAAGGCGTCGATTTCTGTGAATGAGTCAGCATCTAGTAGCAGATGAATCCGCTCTCTTGCTGTCATTTTACCTCTTTGATGCTGGGACTCAATGCGCTTCTCACCGCCACCCAGGGCTGCGAGGCGCCGGTTTTCTTGAAGCTGCTCATAGGCAGCTTCCCGCTTCTGGTTAAAATCCATAGATACTCCTCACTATCGCTAGTAGTTTTGTCTGCCGGGAAATTCTGTCCAGATATCCTTGACCAAGAGCCGAGATGACACTTGCTTCCAGCTTGGTAGAGCAAGGGTGTTCAAGTGGGTATCCGAATCGAGCTTACGGTTATTGGCTTGCACATCTCGCCCCCCTGCCCATATCAGACGGCCATTATTGGTGTCGATAAGCAATAGGCTGATACCGACCCGTCGATAGGCAATGGCTAGGCCACGCTCGTCGGAGCGGCCCTTCTGTGCGTATAGCACCATAGGAACTAGAATCGCATCCGTGTTGTAGACATTGCGACTGAAGCGACCAAGCCACTGTTGCCACTCCTTCCGAGGAGCAATAGACTGCTTGTAGTGACTCACTGAATTCGCGCAAGTCTTACAATCGCTTTCCTGTTGATGCCATAGCTCATTGATCTCGGACAGTAGCGTGTCTTGGTTGGCTCGTTGTAACAAGGTTCCGACGACCTTCGGGCTAAGCCCGCGCATATAGGGTTGACCCTCGAAGCCCTTCAGTACGAATGCGTCGAGAGCATCGCAGATCTCCTTGATCTCGACCGGAGAGAAGTTGGTAATCGGCTGTTTGTAGTATCGTGCGTTATAGGGCCATTCTCGACAAGCAATAACGCCAATGCGAGCTGGGACAAAGGCGATATGCTCCTTTTGAATCCCATACGGTTCAGTTTCAATATGGCTGCAACTTGTGATGAGAAGAATAAAAGCGGTAAGAAAGAGTCGGCGCGGCCTGAGCATTGAGTAGAATCCTTAGCAGTTCATTGTTTGCTATCAAGGATTTACCAAATCGTACTTGGAAGTACCAGCCAAGACTGAACAACTCTTCTCAAGACTGATTGCGCAATCTAGCAAGTTCTTTCTCGTAGCTTCTGGCGTGCTGACAAACCCAATCGCTGAGTAGGTCATTTTTTTCTTGTTCGCTCAAGTGGTAGGCGGCGTCTCCAAGGAGTGCGCGGCTTCTTTGGGTGAGCTGGTACATGGTGAGGGCAGCAGAAACTGAAATATTCAAACTCTCCACCATGCCGACCATAGGAATGGTAAATTTGTAGTCCACATGTTCATCCCACTCAGGTGCTACCCCACGATGTTCGTTGCCAAAGACAACAGCAACGCCCTGATCTACAGGGATCTCGTTAAGTTTGAGATTATCAGGGGATGGGTAACCCGCCGCGATTTTATAGCCGTTACTGCGTAAGTCCTGAATGATATCTGGAATACTGGTATAGCGATGCATCTTAAGCCAGTTATAGCTCCCACGAGACACAGTGCTTGGTTTGGCAAACTTTTGGTAGAGATTCACAATATCAATGTCCAAAACACCAAAGGCTTCCGCAGAACGGAGGCAGGCTGAAATATTATGGGGATCGTGAATGTCTTGAAGGACCAGGCGAACCTTCTTAGTACGATGGCTCGCAACAAAATCCATTTTTTCGCGACGTTTATCGGTGAGGCGGGGGGCAAGCAGACGCCAGGCATCTGCTGGGTAACCATATCTCGTCAGTGGAATCGTATCGGTCATAGAGTTTCTACAGTCTCGGTCGGAGTCGTTGCGGGAATACTTTTGTCATCTTCAGGCTCGTTAGGTGCTTCACGACTCGCTTCTTGCGGAACGTCTGCTGTGTCTTCCGGAGATGCCTTTTCAGTCCCAGGAGCTTCTTCACTACCAAAAGTGTGCTCGTCATGGACTAGATTTGAGCCGATAGCTTCCAACGCTTCTCCAACTAAAGGAGCGGTCGCAGCTTTGTCATCCACAGACTTACCGGTAATATGAACCGCCATAAGACGGAGGGCTGTTTCCCAGTTTTGGTTACGCTCCTCAGCCATCTCTCGCAGGCCTTTCATGCTGGTATATAGCTGCTCCATGCGATTGGCTTTCACTTTAAGTCGCTTCAGCTCGCCAGGTTTAACCTTGCTCAAAATCTCACGGGCCTTTTCTACCTGATGCTTGAGAGACTTGTTTTCTTTGCGGGCTTGCTGGAGCTGTTTCTGTAGTTTCTCTAAATCGCCTTTTGCAGACTTCAGCTCGTCTTTCGAAACGGCTTTCGAGCTTAGTTGCTCAGCCTCGGTCTGCGCTTCTTTCTTTTCGCGAACTGCTTGGGCTAATTGCTCGGTGAGTGCTTTGTTTTGCTCTTCCACGTGATCTCGTTTACGAGTTTCGATCACTAGCTGTGCGTCGAAATCAGCCTTAACCTTGGCGACATCGTCATCTTTGCTGTGGAGTCGCTTTTGGCTTTCGGCCAACTTCTTTTCAGCGGCTTGCAACGAGTCTCGAAGCTGCTGCACCGCTTTTTGGTGTTGGCTGGCTTGATTCTCAAGCTTCTGAACTTTCTTCTGAGTCTTGTCGACTTGTGCGGATGCTTCTCGGGCTAGGGCCTTGCTATTGAGGAACTGCTTACGCGTTAAAAAAGCGTAGACGAGTGCAAAAGCAGCAGCTGCCACAGCAAGATAGAGAATTGAGTCATCCATGGAACACCTCCGAAAGCATGCAAAATAAGCGTAATACCTAAATCATTTGCGGTTAAAAAACAAGATTTACCTGGTTACATACGTCAATCAGTTACTACAACTCCTCGTTGGATACCAAGCTTTTTCATCAGGCGATGAAGGTAGGCCCGCTCCAGGCAAAGTACCCTTGCAGCTTCACTGACATTTCCCTGGGTCTTGTTAAGTACATACTTGATATAGCTCTTTCCGATCGCCTGATGCAACTCTTGCCAGGGGACGACCTCAGATTCGAACGAAAAACTTGCTGCATCGCCTGGAGGGGTCGTCTTGCTAAGACTATTTGACTTGGTTTGCTGAGACTGGGTGCTAGTCGTCGCCACAGGGCTAACCTTGGTACTAAGGCTGCTAACACTGTCAATTTCAGCGGAGTCACTGAGAATGACCTCGCGCTCAATGACATTTCGTAGTTCTCGGATATTGCCGGGCCAGTGGTAGGCTTTCAGTTCGGCCATCGCTGTAGGTGTCACACTACGTTGGGGGATAGCATGTTCCTGACAGGCATCCTCAACGAAATGATTCACGAGGATATCAAGGTCGTCCTTTCGTTCCCTTAAAGGGGGAGATACGATCGTGACCACGTTGAGTCGATAAAACAGATCTTCCCGAAACTCGCCGTTGGCGACCATGCCTTCGAGGTCGCGGTGGGTTGCAGCGATCAAGCGCACGTCCACAGTTGTGACCGTTTCTGAGCCGACGGGTATGATCTCGCCGCTTTGCAAGGTGCGGAGTAACTTGGCTTGGACATTGAGGTCCAACTCACCAATCTCGTCCAGGAACAAGGTGCCCCCATCGGCCTGCTCAAATAACCCTTTTCTATTCTTAGTAGCGCCGGTGAACGCTCCTTTCTCATGGCCGAACAACTCACTTTCAACCAGTGAGTGTGGTATGGCAGCGCAGTTGACCTTGACCATAGGTTTCTTGGCCCGCTGGGATTGACGGTGCACACTTTTAGCAATAAGTTCCTTGCCGGTACCGCTTTCCCCGAGAATCAGAACCCGTCCGTTGGTTGGTGCCACACGGCTGATGAGTGATTTTAGCTCTTCCACAGCGGGGGTTTGGCCTAGGATTTCCTGCCCCTTCATCACCTGCTGGCTGAGTTGCTTGTTCGTGACTTGAATATTGTTAAAATCAAGGCATCGGCCAATGCTTACCAGAATTCGCTCAGGCACAAAGGGCTTTTCGATATAGTCAAAGGCTCCCAGCTTGGTTGCTGCGAAAGCTTCTTTGACAGTGCCCTCACCGGAAATCATGATCACTTGAGATGCGTGTTTGTGGTGAGATAGTAATTTAAGAACATCGAGACCATTCCCATCCGGCAGGCGAATATCGAGCAGCACAACATCGAAAGGAATAGCTTGGGCTTCGCTTAGTGATCCTAATTTGATCAGAGCCTGGGCGTAAGTTTCCGCTTCGGTGACAATGGCCCCTTCGCCTTCGAGAGTCATTTTTAAGGACAGGCGGATATTCCTGTGGTCGTCAACCACAAGAATCCGACTGCCGGATAATGAGTTGACCACTGATGTGTCTGACATAGAAACCTCTTACGTAGCTTGGGGCCCCAAAGCCTGGGGGTCGAGTTTTGGTAAACGGATCGAAAATTCAGTGAGCCCAGGCCGACTCTCTACGAGCAGCTCGCCGCTATGATCCAGAATTATCTTCTTACAGATAGCAAGCCCCAGTCCCATGCCGGGGCTGTCCCCTGTGTGTTTCGTTGTAAAATACGCCTCAAAAATGCGACTGAGGATATCCTCAGGTATCCCAGGTCCGTCATCTCGGATCGTTAGGATGTAATAGCTTAAATCAGATTCCAAAGCCAAGGTGATATTGCAAGCTTCGCTAGCTTCTGCGGCATTCTTGCTAATATTTGTCAGGACTTGACGGATGAGCTGGGGGTCGATATGACATAAAGCCTGATCCAACTTGGTGGCAAGCTCGATCTTGTGTTGGGAAAATGCTGCTGATTGAATCTCGACCACGTGCTGGCAAAGTGGGATGAGGTCTTGAGTTTCGAACTTAGGCTGGGGAAGTTGCGCAAATTGAGAAAAGGAGTCAACCATCCTCCTGAGGCTATTCACCTCTTCGATAATAATGGTTTGGCATTCTTCAAGTGTTTTCTGGTAGCCTTCATCCTCTCCGGGGTATTTCCTCACGACGTGAGAAACCATCATTTTGATGGGAGTTAATGGGTTTTTGATTTCATGAGCCATCTTCTTAGCGATGGTTTGCCAGGACGACATTTTTTCAAGGTAAAGAGTCCGCTTGCGGTTAGCTTCCACCTCATCAGCCATAACGTTGAACTGCTCGCAAATCGTAGCCATCTCGTCATTGAACTCATTGCTTTGAAAGCGAAATCCCGGGTCTTTCTCAGACCAAAGCTTGAAACCACCGATCACATAGTGGATTCGCCGTCGGTACTTTTGTAGCAAGACCACAAGAGCACCTCCCAGCACAGCAAATGTTATGATGAGAATCACGCCATGGACTTTGATAAAGGTTGGACCTATTTGACTTTTCCATGTGCCCCGAATCAGTTGGTAGCGCTGCATCAAGGTCATCGTTCGTTCGAACTCATTTTTAACACCGGTAAATGGCACTTTGATTAGAAGGTTTTTTACCTGCAATTCGGTGCTAGATATCCACTCGATATGATCATTCGGGCTGGCGCTGGGAATGAACGTAATCATTCCCAGAAAATTCGAGTTGGATAAGTTTACTGTAGCCAAAAACTCTTTTAGGTCTGAAGGAGAAACTTCGTCTTCCTCAATAAATTTTTCTCGCAGGAGGTGGGGAAGGAGCTGTCGTTGCAAGCGATTTTCTGATTTGATGCGCTGGAGCTGCTTTTGTAAACTTCGCTCAATCTCAGGGTCGTGGATGATGGGGGAAAGGGCGTCGATTGCCTCGCGCATGGCTATGATACTGCCCACGTAACCACAGATAATGATAAGGGCGGCGATACCCACAGCTTTCGATACGGTGATGTTGTACCAGCGGATGTCCTTTTCAGTGCTCATGCGTCTCTCTACGGCTGCGGGCGTTTTTTCGGTAGATGGACCGGTAACTCAAGGGACTCCTCCATCTTTAAATCACCGAGCATGTGGGAGAATAAACCTTTAAGTACTGAAGATTGTTGCCCCACAAGCCATTCTTTAATCTCTTCCGTGGTTTCACCCGAGATCTGTGTGAAGCTCATCTTAATTTTAAGAGTCTGAGCGGTGCTTAAGAGAGACGTGATTTGAGCCGAGGCCTTTAGCCTAAATGCCACACAGATACGGTAGTAATCATCGATGCTTTTGAGGGGCCGAGGGCTGCCATCCCCTGTGTAAAGGAGGACGATTTTTTCATCCCAGAGATCGTATTGAATTGCACAAGACATGGATTTTAAAACGTAGTCTTGATGCTTTCCTCCAAGGACGAGAGCCACCGAGCTATAGGCTGGTAAACCCGAATAGATCAGTTTTTTTTGCTTGGCAGTAAGGTAGGGAGACGGATCGATAAGCAGATTATCGCCAGCATCAATGGTAACCCATTTAGATGGTATAGGAGCAGCATTAACGAAGCTAAGACTGGATAAGTACCATATTAAAATTGCAGTAACGAGGCGGGCCCCAAAACTAGTCATAGAGGGGGTCCCCCTCAATTGCTCCTTCCAGGCTTGGATCGCGGGTGATCTTAAAGGCTAGTTCGGCGATGAGGCCGAAACTGTGGTACCGTAAGCCGAAAGTGGTTGAGCGTCCCCAAAGTTCGTAGTCGTCATAGCGATCAAGGCCATACTGATACTTGATGAAGAAGCTGCCTTGCTCATCACTAGAGCCAAGGGGAATATCTAGGGTCGAACTATAACGTTGGGATAAACCGCGGTCGCCTACCCCTTGTATCGATCCTTCAATCGTAAAATCTGCCCAGCCGCCCAAGTTCTGTGTGAGTCCTAGCTCACCTTGGAGAACTGTCTTTTCCCAAGATCCAGATGGAAGAAGGGACAGTTTCAGGCGGTAGCCTGGAGATCCAAAAAAAGTCAGCAGGCGAGTTTCTCGTTCGAAGCTGACCTTAGGGGCCGTGATACTTTTGGGAAACCCTGGAAACTCGAATCGCGGTGGGCGGTTGGTAAGGAGCATGAGTCCGTATTGAAAGGTTCCAATACCAATATCATAGCTCCACAGTGCTGAACCAACACCACCAAAGCCCATGGCATCCATATACCTTTGGCTAATGTCGGTGACTTGAACGTGGGCATCAAACTGCACACCTTCCCGTGAAAATCGCGGGAAGCCATAGGAGGCGGCGATGTTGCGATAAACTCCTTCGCCATCCATATCAATTTCAAATCGGCCCCGATGCAGGGCACCAAATAGGTTTCTAGAAATGAGTTCCGTTCGGATACCCATAGGTGAGCTGTCTTGGCCTAAGGCTTTTGAATCAGCCTCACCCTGGGTGAGGCTAAAGGTGCTACCGATGGCCCACGGACCGATTACAGATGGGTCATCGACAAGCTCGATATGGAGGATCGCTGTTTTGGGTGCGTTTGCCTTTTCGAGCCTTAGAAAAACCGACTTAAATAGACCCAAGCCATAAAGTTTAAATTGGGCGTCTTTCAATTGCTGAGGGTTCAGCTTGGACCCGGGTAACAGCTTCAGCTCTTCAGCTAGATAGTGCTCCGGCAGCCGACTGGAGCCGGTGACCTGAACTGACGCAAGTACAAACTCCCTTGGATTCTGGGCAGTCGCCAGGGATGGCGAGCCAAGAACACCGGCTAAGATGATCAGTACAGCGAGGAACTTGTTTTTTTTTAAGGCAAGACAAAACATATAGGAGTTATACCGAAAAAGGTGAGTCGCTGAAATACAAAAGCCGAAAGGAAAGCCCGTCAGCTTTGGATTTCTTTTAATCAACGACCCGTGGACAGGGAGACATTACACTCCCCAAAAGACGAGGGGTCAATGAATTGACCTAGTCCTCATCTGGAAACTGTCCGTTGTGATAGACGTTTTGAACGTCATCATTGTCTTCCAAAGTATCAATCAGCTTAGTTAGCTTGGCCGCCTTTTCCTCGTCAAGCTCGGTATAGTTCTCCGGAACGAGGCCAACATCCGCATGGTCTGCTTCGATGTTGAGCTGATCAAGTGCGTCTTTTAGATCGCTAAAGGCGTCTGGCTCACATTCGATCTCGTAAACATCGCCCTCCTCTTTGACGTCTGCGGCTCCAGCTTCCAGAGCAGCTTCAAAAAAGGCTTCGAAACTTTCGATCTTGTCTTTGGCATAAACGATGGTGCCTTTCCTATGGAACATCCAGTTCACGGAGCCATCTGTGCCGAGGTTGCCACCCGATCGGCTAAAAGCATGACGTACTTCGGAAACTGTTCGGTTGATGTTGTCTGTGAGACACTCAACCATCACAGCCACTCCAGCAGGGCCGTAGCCTTCGTAAGTTTTTTCTGTGTAGTCCGCAGTATCTTGGCCGCCAACACCTCGCTTGATCGCGCGATCGATGTTGTCCTTGGGCATACTGACACCACGGGCTTTAGTCATTGCGGCACGGAGTCGGGGGTTGCCATCAGGATCGTCGCCACCTAATTTAGCTGCAACTGTGATTTCCTTAGCAATCTTTGTAAATAATTTCCCTCTCTTGGCATCCTGTGCGCCTTTGCGGTGCTTGATATTTGCCCACTTACTATGGCCGGCCATGAGTCCTCCGTATCAACGTTCTCGATCAATAGTGGAAGTGCTTGATCTTCTCACCCTTTTCACCAATATCGGTCATAGCTTTTATTCCAATATCAATGTGAAGGTCAACAAATCCTTGGGTGACTTTCTTGTCGCTTTCCTCAGTTTTGACGCCATCCGGAGTCATAGGTACGTCGGAAACAAGTAGTAGAGCACCTCGGGAGATTTCGTTAGCGATGCCAACGGAGAAGAATGTGGCAGTTTCCATATCGATGGCGATCGCCTTCAGGTCTTTCAGACTGGCCTTAAACTCAGTGTCATGTTCCCAAACCCGACGGTTGGTGGTGTAAACCACTCCGGTGCGGTAATCCATGCCAGATTCGACAATTTTCTCGGAAACGAATTTATGGAGTTTAAAGGAAGGCATCGCGGGAACTTGAGGGTGCAGGTAGTCGTTGGACGTTCCCTCCCCACGAATCGCTGCGATTGGCAGAATAAAGTGGCCAATTTCTGTAGAGCTTTTCAGCCCGCCGCACTTTCCAAGGAAGAGTACTCCCTTTGGTTTGACAGCTACCAGAAGATCCATGATGGTGGCTGCATTCGCAGAGCCAATCCCAAAATTGATCATGGTGAGGTTGTCGTCATTTGTACATGTTTGCATGGGACGATCGATGCCTTTGATAGGCTTGTCAAATCGTGCTGCGAAACGTTTCACATAGTCGTGGAAGTTGGTGAGGAGGATATATTCTCCGAAATCCTCAATCTCGGTACCTGTGTAACGAGGTAACCAGTTTTTTACGATGTCGTTTTTTGTGTGTAAGGCCATATGTCACCCTTATGTAATTTACGAAATATTTTTAATCTCACACTATCGAGAACCGATAGGTTAAGCTCCAATCATTATGTGCTATTATAATCACAATTTGGATGGCTGGTCTTGTAAACAATGTCGGAAGGGGAAGATTGTCGGCAAGAGCCAGTTCCAAACTCTATAGCACATATTGGGGCGCTTTCCAATGATGAGACTAAAGCTTCAAGGAGTGAACAGTGAGCAAGTCTGCAAAAAGCCGCAAAAACCAACGCTATCGAGAGCGCTTCACAACCCCTCTCGCCCAGCATTTCGCAATCGCAAACGAACTACTTAAGATCTATAAGGGCTTGATAAAGCAGGGGACAATTGGAACCTCCATCAAGATTTCCAAGTTCTTCCTGGTCGATTCTGGGTTGGAAGCCCCATGGTCGGAGAAGAGGCTCATGGATCTATTTGGTGATATCGTCCTCGATTGCTTTAATGAGCTAGGCCCCGTTTATGGAAAGGCGGCCCAGATCGCCTTGAGCCGCGCTGAAGGAGAAGCACGGAATATGGCCGAAAAATTCCACCTGGATCGACTCTATCATGACTGGCCGCCCATGCAATTTTCCGAAGTGGAAGCCATCCTCGATGAAGAAATTCCCGACTGGCAGCAAGAGTTTATTGTTGAGCCCCACCCCTTGGGGGTGGCGTCCATGGCTCAAGTTCATACAGCCATCGATGATACAGGTAAGAAGTGGGTGATCAAAGTGATCAAGCCGCAGTCCGATGCTCGCCTTCATGAAACTCTCGATGCTATCGAACAAATGTTAACTCTAGCCAGGCCACTCGAATATACCTCGGTGGGGCGACGGACCGTGAAGGAACTTCGGTCTTTAGTTAGCTCCATGCGCCTTGAAACTGATCTGGCGATCGAAAAGCGCAATATCGATCGGATGCGGGAGCGCCTTGCGGCTAAGAAGCAAAAAGTTCTGAGGCTACCAGAAACCCTCGATAGTTTTTGCAGCCCTCGGGTGATGACCGTTGAAAAGTTTGAAGGAGTGTCCCTAGCTGATGTGGTCAGTGGCCATGCTGAGCTTAACAAGGAGCAGCGGAAAAAACTGGCTAAGAAGGTTCTGCACGAGATGATGGTGCAGGTGTTTGAAATTGGGTTGTTCCACGGCGATCCTCACGCTGGCAATTTGATTCTCATGGACGATGGAACTGTGGGGCTTTTCGATTGGGGGCTCACTGGGGAGCTGGAAGATTCCGACCGTCGGCATATTTCTGCAATGCTACGATCTTTGATGACTTGGGACATGGAGCGCTTGATCGATGCCCTTGGTGATATTGCAAGAGATGGTGGCGTGGAAGTGGCTCGCGAGGACATCGAGGCAGAAGTTCGAAACATAGCTACCTTTGTCAATGAGAAGAAAGAGCAGGGAAAAAAAGCGACACTTCAAGAGATGTTAGAAGTTTGCCTTAACAGCGCCGGAACACTTGAAATTCCAGTACCCGACGGCCTGCTTATGATGGTCAAGAGCTTGGTGACAGTGGAAGGTCTTGCTCGTGGCATCGACCCCCAGGTTTCTATGGGCCGGATTGCGACACCTCTTCTATTCAAGGTGGCCAAGCCTGACGTCAAAGACTTGCTAGCATTTTCCAAGCGACTGCCAAAATTTGCCGGGCAATTTTTGAACAGAGCCTAGTCCAGACGACCATGAAAGACTTGCTATCATAGTCCTATAGACTTTTCTCTAGGATAAGTATGCAGGTCTTAGTTGTGACTCTACTGGGCCTTGTGGTCAGCTCTTTTGCTGAGGCTCGTGTTGAGCGAGAACCTCTATTTCTAAGATCACAAACCATTGCTCAATTTTTTAGAACAGCACCGCTGCCCACACATTTCCAGGCTCTCCGATCAGGGGAGCTGGAAGTGCAAGGCGGGCGCACGATGGCCAATTATTGGGGCCGAGATAAGAGGTTTATCGTTGATGGTCAAACCATCGACGATGTGTTGCAAGTTCGCTTTGGGGTAGCATCTGATCTCAATGCAGTACTTCAAGCAAGCTCTAGGAAGTTTTCAGACATTCGTATGGACGAGATCACGGTGGGGTTTCATAACCTCTTTATGATTCCTCAAGATAAGCGACTCACCGTGGATAGGAATAAAACACGGGTGGTAGCTCCAGATTATGGTCTAGAGATTACGGAACAAGACCTATATCGACCACTTTCACAGCCAATTGGCTTGAAGCTAGAAACTTACCATCAATGGTGGGGTCTTCATTGGGCTGGCTCCCTTCTCTATTCCTATGAAACCTCTCAGGAAAGTTTGATCAAAAAAGGTGCTCAAGACTACGGTATGCAGCTAGCCATGAGGTGGATACCAGGGGCCATTTATTCCTTTGCTATGATCAACCTTATGAGCTTTGACCCCAGTAAGGATGCCCAGCTTTACTTACGCAGCCGACAGGTTTCCACCCTTTTAGGTGTGGGTTACTTGTTGAATACTAATCAAGAGATCCTGCTTCAAGCCTTAATTTCAGAATCCCCCTATCGTGATATAGGCCAGCTGAGCCGAGCGTCCTATGAAATTCATGTGGGTTATCGTCACAATTGGGGGGATTGGGGGGCAGAACTAAGTTTGATAGAAAATGTGATATGGCCCTTCAACACTCCAGACTGGGGTATAAATCTAAGCATTTCCTATTACTTGTCATCAGATTCTAGCCAGCGATTGGCTCATCGCTAGAGTGGAGCCTCTCTTAGGGCTAAAAGATCTTCTAAGCGAAGCAGTGTGTGAAGTCTTTCCTGAGCATCGATATAATACTTTACCTCATCTAGGGCGCAGGCAATAGCATCCTTTGGGAGCTCTAAAGCCCAAGGGTCGAGTCCCCATTCCAAAAGCTTTTCGATGACGTCTTTCTTTACCGACAGAAACTCACGGTCTCGGAAGTTTATGTGTATGACTGCCAACGGTATGCCCTCCTACGATAATACCCTCATCGGCAGGCATGGAGACTTTTATGACAAGATTTCAAAAATAAAGTGGGGGGACTTCGATCGAGTTTTAAGAGGCTGGTGTCAGGGTATACTTACCAAAAGCAACGGTCCAAAAAATCCTTGAGCGGCTCCGGTTTAGCTGCGTCCCAATCGGCTTCGGGTTCAGGCTGTAGCGCGTCGTCCATACCGCGGCTGACTTGGTTCAAACTCTCGTCCAGCTGCTCTAATTTGGCCAGGATTTTGGAGAACTGCTCTTTTTCCAACTATTACTCCGGTAAAATTAGCATATGAAGCTATGAATCTCATCAACTTGCACAAAAATTCATCTGATTGGTATCATCTTCAATTAATCTGTCAATATCATTGCTTAATTGAGCCTTGGCACTACAATTGCGAAGTGAGAGTACACTAACGATCTGGAGTTTAGCATGAGACGATCTGTATTTGTAGGTCTATCCCTTTTGTTACTAACGGGTTTCAGCCCCCCGAAGCCTTACCAAACGCAAGAGCTTAAGGGCGAAATGACCGCATTTTACAGCAGTATCGCCAATATTTTACCGCTGTATTTAAATCCATTCCGATTCTACGAAGCAAAGAATCGTCCTGTAGTGGAAAAGCACCTAAAATCCTTACACGACCATTCTGTTCAGGTGAAGTCGCTGCTGGCAAAAAGTGACGAGGAGCATCGGGTCCTAAGCGTTTCTCTTGAGGAATCTGCCGCTCTTGCCTTAAAAAGCTACCAGAGGGGCAATCGCGGCCAAACCTCATACTTCATGGGAGAGATCCTAGACACTTGCCTGTCTTGCCACACCAGTCGGGAATCAGAAAAAGACTCCCCATTTAATATTGCCCGTAATGTGAATATGGAGGCTCTTGATCCTTTCGGTCGTGCCAAACTATTAACGGTTTCACGGCAGTTTGATGAGGCGATGAAGGAATACGAAGACTTGATCTTGAAGCGTAACCTCATCTTGTCAGATATCATTCATTTCGATCCGTTTCTCAACTATCTGGTGATTGGAGTCCGTGTAAAGCCAGATCTCAATCGAGTTTTAAAAACTCTCGAACAAGCCAACAAGCGTCCTGTACCGACTAGTGTGAAAGCTGATATCAAGGTTTGGATTAAGAGTATCCAGGATATCAAGGGGAATAAGTCTCTCAAGCAAGGAGACCTACTTGCCCAGGCCCAGCGACTTATGGATGCTGGTAAGAACTTGATGGAATATCCTCGGGATCAGAGTGGCTCTATTTACTATCTAGAGGCGTCCCGACGCCTGAAGGACTTCATCAACCTAAAGGGAACAAAGGCAAAAGATAAGGCTACAGCCTATTTTTTAATGGGCAAGGCTGAGATGGTTTTGGGACGCCCCTTTTTGGGTTTAGAAGCACGGCGCTACTTTGCGACCACAATCGACTTAGCCCCTAAGAGCAACATTGCTCAGCAGGCTTTCAGGCTCTACGAAGAAAGTGTGATGTTTGGCTATACGGGAAGTTCTGGTCTTCACCTACCTGAGGATGAAGCTGAAAGGCTTGAAGCACTCCGTAAAAAGGCCTATTGATAATTCACGGAGCGCGAGCTTATTCTTTGATTATGCTCGCGCTATACTCTCTCGATCAAAGTCTTTCCCCATTTTTCCTGCCACTTGAGAGTGATATCATAGCCTATTTTAAATGAGTTCGACTAAGGAGTAGGGTATGTACAAGTTTAGGTATTTATCTTTAGTGATTTTCACTTTGTTGATGGTGAGTGAGGTAAAAGGGCAGGATGCTCAAGGGCAGCTGTTTGCACTCACAAGCATTGGGACATTTCCGATAACTTGCCCACAGGAATTATATTTAGGTCCCGATCAATTGGCGATTGCTACCTACCAATGTCCTGGTCAGTACTATTATTGGACCAGCGTGCGCTATCGGGTCGCAAGTGAGAGTTCTATTGGCCTCACTTTAGTCTATGATCTGACCACTTACCGGGATTGTGCGGTGGCTCCAGAAGGTACGTTTGAGAGAGCAAACCTTTATCCAACCGAGTTTATTCGTATTGGCCAAAGCCTTGTCCTACCGGGTCACTACTGCCAAGGAAAGTATTGTGGACTTGATGGCGTGTTTGATCCATCGGCCCAGTTCTTCGTAGCGCCCGAAACCCCAGCAGCTATTGAAGTGCGGCCAGGGGTTTTTGAGCCGCGAGAAGCCTGCGAACTCCCTGAAAAATATCAGGCTATGATTCTAGACGTGGACTAATTTTCCCAGCGTGTGCTCCGATGCTCCAGATAGGGTGGGAAGTTAGTTGTTGGTTTTGATAAACGTTGCTAATCTAGCCTCCCATTCACCCTGCTGAGCCAAAGGAGCATATTATGGCAATTCGACAGTTCATGGCCCTCATGACGGCGGGAACGACCCTTATCGCGGGTGGTGCCCTTGCTGTGGAAGGTATGTGGCAACCTGAGCAACTACCTCTTATCGAAAAGGGGTTGAAGAAGAAAGGGCTAGAACTCGATCCAAAGTCTCTCTCAAATCTAACATCATTTCCCATGAATGCTATCGTCAGCCTTGGTGGCTGTAGCGCGTCTTTCGTTTCACCACAAGGATTGGTGGTGACCAACCACCACTGTGCCTATGGAGCGATTCAGTATAATTCGAGCAAAGAAAAAAATCTTCTTGCTGACGGCTTCGTAGCTCGATCCCTTAGCGATGAGCTACCTGCAACTCCTGGTTCACGTATATTCGTGACGGAATCGATCCAAGATATCACTAAAGACTTGCTAAAAGGTCTAGAGAAAGTGGAAGGCTTGAAGCGTCACGAGGCTATCGAAGACCGTCGCAAGGCAATGATCGCGGAATGTGAAAGCGATGCTGGCTATCGGTGCCGCGTGGACAGCTTCCTTGGTTCGTCCAGCTATCGATTGACGAAGCAGCTAGAGATTCGTGATGTTCGTTTGGTTCAAGCTCCGCCCTCTATGATTGGTAAGTTTGGAGGCGATATCGATAACTGGATGTGGCCTCGCCATACTGGTGATTTTGCCTTCTACCGCGCCTATGTTGGCAAGGATGGCAAGCCCGCTGATTTCAACAAGGACAACGTGCCTTTCAAACCACAAGGTTTCCTGAAGATCGATACCAAAGGTGTCGAAGATGGTTCATTTGTAATGGTAGCAGGATATCCCGGCCGGACCAATCGCCATCGATTGGCAGCGGAAGTGGACTACACGTTCAACACCTACTACACCAATATGAAAGAATATATGGATAGTCGCATCGCGGCTATTGAAACGGCAGCTAAAACCCGGCCAGAATTGGCAATCACTTACGCGGGAACGCTTGCTGGTTTGAATAACTACAGCAAGAATATCGAAGGCCAAAAAGAAGGTTTTGAAGCACTCAACCTGCTGAATACTAAAAAGCAGCAGGAACGTGCGATGTTAAGCTCTTGGGAGAAGGCTAGCAATAAAGACGCGTTCAAAAATTACAACGATTTGAACAGGCTCATCGAAGATAGCAACGATGCTAGAAATGTTGATCTCTTGCTGCGAAGGGCTGCTGGCTCCAAGTTGCTCCAATCAGCCAAGTACCTCTATCGCTTAGCCGTGGAAAAAGAGAAACCCGACGCGAAACGTGAAGCTGGTTTTCAAGAGCGTGACATGGGGCGTTTTAAAGCTCGATTGGAAGCTATGGATCGTCGTTATGATCAAGCTATGGATCAGCAGCTTTGGACTATGGGCTTGAAAGAGGTCTACGGGGAAAGAAAACAACTGCCGAAAGCCTACCATAGCCTTATCGAGTCTGCTAACAAGTCTGGGGAAAAGGCTGTCGCTGAATACTATAAGAATAGTAAGATTGGCGACAAAGCTCACCGCATTAGCTTGATGGACGCCAGCCGTAAAAAGTTAGAAGCATCGAAAGATCCGTTCATGAAGCTGGCTGTAGCTGTGTATCAAGAAGAGCTAGACCGGGAAATGGAAGATAAAGCTCGCTCAGGTGAGTTCCAAAGACTGCGTTCGCGCTATATGCAGAACTTCCGAGTTTTCGTTGAGGGGCAAGGCAAGGTACTTTACCCTGATGCAAACTCAACTCTCAGAATTACTTATGGAACAGTGCAAGGCTATACCAATCGCAAGGGTAACAGCCACCCAGCGTTCACCAAGCTAGAAGAGATTGCTGACAAGCACACAGGTAAAGATCCTTTTGATGCTCCTAAAAAGCAACTCGATCTTATCAAGAAGAAAGATTACGGTCGTTACAAGCTAGATAGCCTTGGAACTGTTCCTGTTAACTTCCTTGCTGACCTTGATATCACAGGCGGAAATTCTGGTTCTGCGACTCTGAATGGTAAAGGAGAGCTAACGGGTTTGGTCTTCGATGGAACGATTGATGGAGTGATCTCCGACTGGGCGTTTGATCCAGCTTACACTCGCTCGATTCACGTTGATTCCCGTTATATGCTTTGGGTTCTCGATAAGTTCGATGGAGCGGATCGTCTCCTTAAAGAAATGGGTGTAGAGCCAAAGGCTTCGACTCATTAATCGCGATTCTTGTTAATGGATCGTTTACTGCAAATAGTCCCTCAAGGGCAGGTTTCTGTCCTTGAGACCTTACCAAGGTCAGCCATCCTTCTTCTTTTTTCCATTTAAATTAGGTTAGTTGGATTCAGCTAGGCTGTCGCAAAGCCATCGCCGTGAGCTGTCAGCCAGCCCCGCGCCTCCTAATTGCATTAGTTTCGATAGGTTAAAGGCATAATTGGAGCTCGATACAACCTACCGTGATTTATGGTTTGTCGCCCAATAATCGGGCTTCGTCTGACTTCTCATTCTATTATAGCTACTTAGTAGAAAGAGCCGTTTGGCAGCGTCTTTGCTTTACTTTATGCATAGGAGACACACAAGGAATCGACGATGAATGTCATTCAGCAATTAATCAATACTCAAGTCATTCTACCCAGACTAATCGGGGAGCATAACGCGCCTAGCCTAACGATCTCATCTGACCCTTCGGGGGCCTGCCTGAGCCTTTCTTCAGAAAGGATTGGAAGACGGGAATCGTCGGTATTTGTGTCAAAACCCAAGGCACGGAGGGCCGCTACTTAAGTTAATCAAGAATCCTTATGCGGAAGCATCTCATTTAACCTCTTCACGAGACTCTGATCACCATCAGGGTCTTATTTTTTTCCAAAAAACCTAAAGTTTCTGATACTTATGTCCGATACGGGGCATGGAGGGGGCGACTTATGAGTCATTGGCGAAAAAAAGATATTCAGTCGATTCAGATCCAGATCAAGGAGAGTTTGGACGGTGTTGCTGTAGAGCGCTCGGACCCAGCTCGGCTCCGTTATATGCTGGATCAGATTTCTAGACTCGAAGACGCTATGGATTCCCAGGTTCAGCTCCAACGCTATCTATTTACTATCTTTGCACTGGTGCATCACGAACGATACGGTGGCATTCCTAAACCACGCTTGGCTAGGATCATCGACTTGGCCTATGCGCTGCTAGCAGTTAACCGAGTGAAACCCCAAACATCGAAGCTGGCTTATTTGTATGGAGAGCTTCATCTAGTTATCAGCCAGATTTCATTGAAAGAGGGTCATAGCCTCCGTTCTTCGTGGCAGCAAGCGATGGCAAGATCCTTCTCTGGGGACCAATTTCCTGGTGGTGATCATTTCTATCATCTGGCAATGGGAATTCGCTTCTTTCGTCTCGGTTTCTTACCGGAGGCTATCGAGCATTTCGAGAAAGTTTCTGAATCCGACTTACCAGAAAACTCCCGTTTGCAAGGGAAGGCCTATCTAGTTAAATCCTATCGTCTTTCAGACCAATTTAACAAAGCGCGAGTCCTTTGCGAAAGTTTTCTAGCGATGAAAGATAGTGATCCAGGTTTTCAAGAAGAACTCCAATGGGAGCTTGCATGTCTTAAGCTTAGCGAAACTCTAGATCCAGCTGACTGTGTGATGATGGTGCAAAAAGGTAAATCCCACTACCACAGCACCTATGTTTTAGAAGCCTTTCTTTGGAGTCATGCTCTAAAAACCCTAGCCTGGAATGATCGTTTCTTCAAGCTTAAGACATATGGCAAACACTTTAAGCTTAAGCATGATGATCAGTCCTATGTCCTGTGTCAGAAGCTTGAAGATGCCTATGACTCATCGATCGATTTTATCGTCCGGGTGAGACAGCTAGGTGAATGTCTAGAAGGCTTAGAAAGATATATCGACCATCAAAAGCGATTATTGTTCCTGCTAGGAACATCTCGATGGTTGCAGCGCTACAACCAATACGCATTGGCTCACATTACACTCAATGAATACAAGGCTCTATCACTGCGTTTGAGCCAAGGAAAGAGTTCCGATGTGCTTCATCTAGCAGCGGATCTGATCAAAAACGAGGGGGTCTCCCATGCAGTTTAGTTTTGTCATCCTTTTACTAGCACTTCTTTCATCTTGTACCAGCGGGTTGCAACTGAGTGGAAAGAGTGATTCCCAAGAGGCTAAAGCATCATCGCAGGTGGAGAATCGAGGCGACCGACCTACAGATAGCAGCGAGGGTTTGCCTGGCTATATGATTCAATGCAGCTTTTTCGATGATAATGTGGAGACAGATGCAGTCAGTCATCAACTTAAGTGCCAATGGGGGGATGCTGAGGGAAACAAAGCTGATCTTCCATCGATAGCCAAGGAATGGACTTGGAGTCAACGCTCGGCACCAGAGACTCAGACACTTGTTTCTCTTACAGAGATTGAAGATCCTAAGTGGCATGTTGTGATCAATGTTGATCAAACAGATACTAGCCTCGCAAGGCAGGCTTTAGAAACGATGGTTGTTAACTTCGATTACACCGATCTTGAAGGCGTGTCCCAAAGCCAGTCGAGAGATATCGGGGATGAGGTACAAAAACAGGAGCGCGTTGAGGAGCTAACTCAGTTAGATGATCTTGCTTCACGTATTGAAACCTTTTTGATCAATAATGATCGTCGCGAACAGCGTGTGAACTCCTTTCGCACAGGGGTCAATGGGTATCCCGATCTACTTTCGGCGGTGAACACCCTGTATTCACAGATCCAAGCTGGAGCAGATATCACGGGACAGGAGTATCAACAAGCCAGAGAGAACCTGAACAATGCTGTGACATCTCTTAATGTGGTGGATGAAGCGCTGGTGGTAGCGTCTCTTGAAACTGCAGAAATTCTGATCATTATTCCTTAAACACCTTCATTTGGGGTAGGCTACTACCCCAGCTTCACCCAAGTCCACAAAGTGTGCCAGTAGCCTCAGAAATAAAATCAAATTGATTAGCTGCCACAATTTCGAGACTTAAAAATCTCTTGCCTTTGGCTACGTCAGAATTCCGAAAGGATCTGCATCATACGCAATACATCTTTCTTTCGAAAATGAGTCGCTAGCTTTCAACGTAAGTAATTCTGCCCTAATACGGATGGGAAAGCAAAGGCGAGGGGAAGCTGTTTCTCAAAATCGAAGGTGGATCGGTCCGCGTTTTTCTAGTTGTAGAGGCCAATGTATTCATTTTTCATTAACCTATTGGGGAGTTTTTCATGACCAAGACAGGTCTACCATGCTTACCACAGCATGATGCCAATCCCGAGGCTCGCGATCAGGAGCTGGAATTCCTTCGAGACAACATTGATTACGACTACAGTGTCCTAACTGAGGTTCCCATTGCCTCACAGATACTGCCACAGGTCGCAGCTGGGCCTTTGTGGGGACAGAAAATTGTTCAGACGTCTTACATGATCCGTAGAAACTGGGAACTCAATGTTCAGAATAATGACTTTGTCTTTGAGCGACCACTACCCGTGCTGACTCCTCAGCAGATCGGTGAGATTCTTGCTCGTGGTGACCTATTTACATTTATTGGTTACACAAACCCAGATTTGGGTGTTGCCCTCAAGGATAAGCGACCAACTAGCTACGAAGACTATAAAAAACTATTTCAGCAAATCCCTTTTCCTGAAGGTGCTGACAAACTAGATGACGATAAAGAATTTGCGGACCACTTTGTTGCTGGTTTGAATCCTGTCCTTATCGAGCGCTTGAAGCGACTTCCAGGTCACTATGGTTTAACCAGTGCGATGGTTCGAAGTCACCCAAAGTTCAAATTTGACTCCCTCAAGCGTTTGCTAAAGCAAGGTCGACTCTTCGCGGTTGACTACAAGGATCTTGCTATACTCCAACCTGGAGTTCACCCAGATCAAGATAAATTTACTTACTCACCGATTGTCTTCCTAGCAAGACCACGCTGGTCTGGTAACCTGGAAGTGATTGCGATTCAGTGTGATCAAAACCCCAATGAGGCTGTGATCGCAACGCCTAAAAGCCAGAAGTGGACGTGGCTTTCTGCAAAGACCATCGCGAAAATCGCCGATATTAACCATCATGAGCTGGTATCTCACCTTGGGTTGACCCACTTGTTGATTGACCCGATCATCGTTGCTACGATGCGCCAGCTGTCGTCGAGTCATCCATTGTATAAGCTTCTGATTCCCCACTTTGAGGGAACGTTGCCAATTAACTCATTGGCAGTGAAAACTTTGCTTGCCAAAGGCGGATCGATCGAGCAGCTCCTCGCCGGAGAACGCGATAGCGCTTTCGCATTGATTGGTTCGAAAAGAACCAGCTTTAAGTTTCGTGAGAACTTCCTACCACGGAGTCTCTGGCGCCGGGGGGTAGGCTTTGGAAGCGGACTGCGTCACTATCCATATCGTGATGATGGCTTGCTCGTTTGGGCAGCTATCCAAAAATGGGTTCGAGACTATGTGAACCTTTACTACGAAGATAACAGCGACGTTCGGGATGACTACGAGCTAGCTCGGTGGACGGCTGAGATTGTTGATGACGCCCAAGGACGCATCAAAGATTTCGCGCCTCACAACGAAATTTCTAGCAAGCGAGTGTTGGTTGAAACCTTAACGATGATTCTCTTCACCTGCTCGGCTCAGCATGCAGCTGTGAATTTCCCGCAAGCGAAGGCATCAGCGCCATCGTTCCAGCCACTAGCTGGCTATGCACCAGCTCCTAAAGATGAGTCGACTACCGAAGACGAAGCTGTGGCAATTCTACCTCCCCTCGATCGAGCCTTGAAACAAGTTCATATCTTAACTTTGCTTGGGCGGACCTACTACACACAGCTAGGTCACTATGCCGAAGGCACATTCGAAGATACCCGTGTGGCAGACAAGCTAGCAAGCTTCCAACAGAAGCTCGCAAAAATAGAAGAGATCATCATGAAGCGGAATGGTTATCGCCGTACTAAGTATGAGCACCTCATGCCATCTCGCATTCCACAAAGCATTAACATATAAGGAGGCCTCTTATGACACGATCAATGACTAGACGAAGTCTTTTTAAGGTCACCGGAATCTCCTTCGGCGGTCTCATAGCGACCACGACCTTACCATTCACTGGTTTTGAAGATTTAGAAAGTCAGCTTGCTGAAATCATCTTCAAGAATGTTCCGGAGAGTCGTGCCGATGAGAAGGCTGTTAGAAGCTTTGTCGCCGACATGGTCCACGATCGAATGGAACTTCTGGAAGATCAGAACTTCATTCGAAATGAAGCTGCCTCTTTCGATCGAGTTCTTCTAGAGCGTTACGTGGTGGTCGAATACATGGCTAAGAAATCTGTTTAGGGTACCCAGGGGCAGAAAACTCTGCTCTATAAGGAAATGAAAGAAAAGGGCTCAGCGAGCCCTTTTTTTGACTGAGAGTAAATATTTTAATCTTACGTCGAGTATAAATCCCTGATAATAAGCATGTTTTTGTCACTCTCTTGGTGAATAAAGGTTAAACATCTCATCAAAATTAGGGGGCTCAAGTGGGATTCCTGCCTTGCATCGCTAATTTAAGTGTGGGATATCAGCTACCGCATCATTTGGTATCACCCTTGCAAACTCTCGGGTGATGAATTTGAAAACTGGAGACTTGTAGCAGCGATGATCCGAACTCTGAACCTTGTTGTGATCGCCTCATTCTGGGCAGCATGCACCACGCATCGCTATTACCCATCCACGTATGACAGTGCTTTAGATCACTTTATACCAAAAGAAGGACGACTGGCTGGACAGTCATTTCTTCTATCTTGCTTGAAGCGAGAAAATCGTCAGGTGTCACCTGATGAACCGATGTGTGACCATTTGTCCACACTCCTGGAAGATCAGGGAGCGCGGGTTTTATTTGCTGAAGACCTTGACAACGGCGGGGTGAAGCCGAATCAACCCTTAGCTGATTTAGTAGAACTACGGGCCGTTTCAGAATTGAAATGGTACGAAGCTTCAAATTTAGGGTGGCTGTTGAACGTAGCTTCCTATGGCTGTTACCCCTACGACAAGCAGCGGTGGTACGAAGCGGAAATCACGGTCAGCCTCAATGATAGAATCGTCGATCAGAGAACTTTCAAGTCTCATTGGGTGGAAACCAGAAGCTGGTGTATCTACCTTTACTCAGAAACAGCCAATTGGTTGGCTGATGCAAAAAACACCGCAGACTATAAAAAAGCAAATACCCAGCACTTCGATACCTTTGTCAGTCAACTAGCCTACACAGCGGCTCGACAAGGGAAGTGGGAAAAAGGCTCGGAGGAAAGTCCCTAGATGATGTACCTAGCCGGAGCCATAATACTAGCCTTTTTTATGAGCTATCCCACAACGCAGTCCTTTCGTGAGTCGCGAAGTTCTGATGAAACACAGTGGCTTGATTGCGAGTCGAGCGTTCTAGATGGACGCAAGCTGAACGCGGGATCAGCCTATGGTGGTGATAGTGAGTCGGAATATGATACCGACGATGTTCTGATCCACTGCCGCAAACCTATCATTCTCGGGCCACAAAATGCAGGAGTGGATCGTCAAATTCAGGATCGCTTAACAAGTGAAGTTACGAGGATTGTGGATGAACTAGAAAGACAATCCCTCCGTGCCTCTCAATCGATCGTTGTCCATAGTTACTTGGGATCTGTGCCCTTAAGTAGGAAAGTATCTTCGGCAATTAAGAGCGAATTGGCCCATAGAAAATTTCGAGTTTTGGAGCATGAACCTCAACCCTTGCTTTTTGTAGGCAAGCAACGACTCGCAGATATCAAGAAGATGTGTCGTCAAGGAACTTTAAAAGAAAAGAATGAAGTCAGGTTGTTTGCAATCAAGTTGGATAATCTCGATCAGCGCTTGCAAGCGAGTCTATGTGTGGAGGCAAAGTGGATTCAGTTCTAAGATGGCTGCTAAAGTTGACTGTAGCGCTAAGTATTATCATTTCTTCTACCGCTTCGGCCCAGGCGCCTATGGAGAAAGCAAATCGGGCCCGAGGTACTGTGGCGATGAAGCTCCATTTGCTGGGTGCCGACTTGCTCGATGAGTTAGTCTACCGTTGGACTAAGAATCCACCTTTGGCTCAGAAGTCTGATGTGATGGTGATGAATATTGAAGGTCCTCTTGGCCTAAACAGCAATCTAAATGCATTTCTCGAAAACCATCTGTTTAGGCTTCTAATTCAACACGAAAAAAGTAATATCGTGCCAGTTCACTGTCCATTGTGTTCAGTAACTACAGCATACTCCTCTCCCGAGGGAACTATAATTGGCAAGGGTGCCGATATCCCAAAAGTTTCCGGTAAGGGAGTGAATGCCCGTTATGCTCTTTACGTGGATTTGAGCATCGAACGCTCCCTTCTTGTTTTGAGAAGCCGGTTGGTATCGCTAGATGAGCAGCGTCGGGTTGTTCAAGCTGAGACGATTGCTACCGATAGCGGCTCCCCACCATCACTTCGAAAACCAGATAGCTTGGTTAGCGTCAAGGAGGCTCGCGAGGAGTACGAGCAAATCTTGCGTCGGCAAGGACGTGCGCGCTTGTCCCTTGGAACGAAAATCTCAATGTTTAACTTTTCGGACAGCAACGTCACGATCACGCCTATGCCTTGGGTTCTGCTAGGAGTTGATGTGTTTCCTTCAGAGCAACGAGATTGGTATATGAATTTTTCGTTGGGTACCACGTCAATACCCAATGAATTTAATGGAACTCAGATCTCTAGTCGCTACGCAACCCGTCTCCTGCCGAAGTATAGCAATCTTATTCAGCCAGAGATTTTTGGTTTCGTAGGCTTTGAGTATTTTCAAATTTCAGGCAATGCAGGGCGCGTGTTCACTTCATCAGGTAAGCAAAGTGGCGGAGACCTGATTGCTGCAATTACAGATGAGGATACTGAAGATCGCTTTGATTCGACGGTGCTCACGTTAGGTGTTGAGGTTCAGCTAGCACGAATGACAAGAATTGGAGTTTTTGTGGGACGGATGCTCCACCTTAGAGACGATACCCTGTTTGGGAGCGATTACCACCTCTACGGCGTAGAAATGGGGGTGAGTTTATGAGATGGATGCTACTTATAGGAGCATTATTAGGCTCTCAGGCACTGGCTCAATCGAACGTGCGACGACTCCTTCAAGACTGGCAGTATCGTATGGAAGAGCATCGCGACGACGGTTTGATCCGTGATATAGATGTCGCGCCAGTCGTTCTAGTATCGGTGATGGACGGTCAGGATCGGGCGTCAGATGCCTTAAGCAATCAGACTTATAGCACGGCTTCGAAAATATTTGGTCGCCAACTCATGGATTGCCAAGAGTGTTTGCGGCCTGAGGTGAGGCCTGGAAAAGGTCTGTATTATCGATACGGATTTATCAGTCTAGATGATGTCCGTAATATTTATGAAGGTAAGGAACTCCAGCCAAGATCGGCGCTGTGGGTAGCTTATGCCGATGGCTCGCTTTCCTATCGACTGGTCTCTTTGAAAACGGGTCGGGTGATCTATAGTGATACCATTCAAGAAGACCTAGACTGGAATAGTCGAAGTATTCGGAACTTCACGAAGTCACGAATGAAGGAGCGCTATGGGCGCCAAGATGCGATCTACCATCATACTTGGGAGATGGGGCTCTACCCTAACTTCAATCTGAGCTATAACTTCTTGAATCAATGGGGTGAAAATAACGATCAACTGAGTGGCTTAACAATCTCGGTGATCAACCCCACACTAGCGATTGGTGCAGCCTACTATAAAGTCTTGGATCTGGATAACGCACCTATCGTTGGCGCTAAGTTGCTGGTAAAAATTCCAGAAGCTCTAGCTTCTGAGTCTGGAGAAAGTTCATCAGGCTCGTCCTTAGTCGTTCAAGCAATTGCAAAGCATCCGTTTCCTGGTAACTGGGGAGGCCTTTCTGGTATGGTCACTGTGGATACTGAGGGAACTGTTTCAATAGGAGTATCGTGGTGATAAAGCGTTTTCTTTTTCTAGCATTGGGGGGAACTTTGGGCGCCTGTTCGACAAAGCCCTACACACACTATCTTATCGAGCCAGAAGTGGAAGTTGATGAGTCGTTTCAGAATAGTGCAACAACGCCAAAACTGGAGCCTAGAGCCCAAGCTAGTGATCAAACCATCACAATGAAGTGGAATAATGGAAAGACGTATACCGAAGTAGATATTCCACTATCCGTTGCTGGTCGAGTCATCGTTGATCATGATAGCAAGCGATCGGATAGTCAAAAAAAAGGTCCACGGACGATTATCCCCGCACCAACAAAGTCGGATACGGTCCATCTTCAGATGCACCATGCCTATCTAGCTAGAGGCTTAGTCGAAAATAAGAAGGCTCCTGCCATTAGTTTGAGCCGAGCGCGAATCATGATGGATCGTGAGACTCAAACCCAGAACTACGGCAAGGGATTGCTCATCGCCGACTCTGTACTTGCAAGGTATCCATCTCATCCTGAGTTTCTGAAAGCCCAAGGTTCGCTGTACTTACTCGTGGGCGAGCGCACCAAGGCAATTGAAGCCTATAGCAAAGCTCTTGAAGTAGAAGACGATCCAGCGGTGAGTCGCAAACTTAATGAACTAGAAGAACTCGAATAGGAAGGCCCAGTCATGCAAATCATAGGTATCGTATCAGCGCTTTTAGTGATCATTATCGGTTTTACTGAGCGTGACCAATCAATGGGATTCTTTGATCCCGTGGCTCTCACCGTCATTTGTGTCGGTATGCTTGGTGCTCTTGTTCTCAGTTCTCGACCTAAAGACTTCATCGGTACACTCGTTTCTTTACGTGAAATCCTGCCATTTTTCGCTCGGTACTCTGAAGAGTCTGATCGCATTGAAGCGGAACGAGTCAAACTAGAAGACCTTTGGGTTCAAGGGAAAAAAATAGAAGCGGCGAATTTAGCCGAAGCAAGTAAGTACGAAGAAATTCGTTTGATGATGGATTACATCATGAGCCGAGCTGACGATGCTGTCTTAGATAATCGCTTCACTGCATTAGGCCATCGCTGTGTGGATCGTTGGGAGCCTGTGGTTGCCAATTGGGAGCAGTTAGCAAAGCTGGGGCCAGCATTTGGTATGGTGGGAACGCTTACTGGTATGATCCTGCTATTCAAAGATTTTGGTACGGGGGACTCTAATATTGGAGCTAGTCTTTCCCTCGCACTTCTTTCAACTTTATACGGCTTGGTTCTTGGGTCTGGGGTTGCAGGACCGATCGGTAGCTTTCTTTCGACCTTGATGAACCAACGCATCCAAGTTTTAAAACGCTGTCACAAGACGGTAAAGCAACTGGTTAAGATGGGCTAGACAATGGAAGATTTTGAATTATCGAGAAAAAAATCGAGCGACGAGTCGTGGCTCCTATCCTATGCAGATTTGATTACTAATCTCCTGATTTTCTTTGTAGCCCTTTTTTCCGCGATGGAAATGAGCCGAGTCAAGATGCAGCAGATTCAGGAGGCCCTTGCTGGGCAGTCTGCTACCTATAGCTTGAAGGAGCTTCAAGGTGACCTTGAGTCTCATATCGAAGCGCAGGGTTATCAGGAGATTGTCTCTGCGAACCTAACCGATCGTGGTGTGATTATTGCCCTTAATTCAGGGATTGTGTTTCCTTCGGGCTCTGCTGAGATCGACGATCGCTTCAAGGCTATCCTTGGCGATGTGATGGCTCAAGTTTTGCCCTATTCAGGTAAATATGATTTTGCCGTCGAAGGTCATACCGACTCCACACCTATAAAGGCTGGGAGTCGCTATCGAAGCAACTGGGAGCTAGGCAGTGCTAGAGCCCACGTGGTTCGTGAGCACCTTGAAGTAGTCGGAATACCAAGAACTAAGCTTCATGTCGAAGGCTATGCTGATACCCGTCCTTTACAAGGACTTAATGGGGACAGCCTATCGGAAAAAGAACTAAAAGATCGTCAGCGTCGCGTGATGATTCGCATTTATTAAGGGGTCAACAATCATGGTGAAGAGAAGTTTTAAGCTGGTCGGAGTGCAGTGGTGGCTCGTGCTCGTTCTGGCAGTAGTCTGGGGAGCACCGATTTTTGGTCAGACAGCGAACCGGCCTAAAGAAAAAATCCCCGCAGAGATGCTGATGCAAGTCCGCGAGCTTGATCTTGCCTTTCAGAATCTTTTGCGACAGGAGTGTCCACAAGAAACCTGTGTTTACAGAGGTTGTGTTTATCAGCGCCATGAAGTGGTCACCATGCAAGCTAATCGCAGTCTTCCCGGCTTGTCTACAGGTACTAGAGATCAAGTTAAGGGCAATGAGCCTCAATACTTTTTGAGCCGAGCTCGTTGTGAGTATGCCTATGAAACAAGCTTGAGCAAGGATGATGTCGCGAATTTGGATAGGCGTCTAGCAGCGAAACTATCCAAAGGTATTCTTAAAGTTTCTATGAAGGCAATTCCTTTACCAGATGCACCACGCTTTGCAGCTGAAGATCTACCTAGCCAAAGCCAGACAATCCTAGAGAAGTTTATTGAAAAACACTTCGACACTGGGGTCTTGGCATTGCTTGGGCTAGTTACTATTTTGATTCTGATCTGGGCCTTTAGACGTTTAGGAAAAGATAGCCTAGAGGACAAGTTGCGATATATGCAGCTCAAGAAGGAGATCGAGAGTGATTCAGGTAAGTCCGAAGAGAAACCTGAAGAACAGGTTTCATTGGATGAGCGAATCTCAGGGTTGCGCAGCTATTTTAGTGAAGACCCAAAACGATTGCAAAACATTGGGCGTCATTGGCTAGAAGAGAGAAACTTCGAGGCATTGGCTTACACGAGTCATGTGCTGGCCAAGACAGATCTCGCAATTCTGCCAGATGACCTCGATCTTATCCAAGCTAAGATTGCCTTTCAAAATTATATGAAGCGAGAATTCACCTATGATTCTGTACAGCTTGAATCACATGTAAAAGAGCTTGAAAATCAGGTGGGCACACTAAGCGCGCAGCTAGACGATCGAACGGAGCTATTTCATGACTTCTTTCAAGGGTCGCATGGCAAAGGCCTAGCTGACATTTGTCAGAGCCTCCCAGCCGATGCAGCTGCCACGATTCTAGTACTAGCCCCTGATGAGCTGCAACGAGAGGCGAGTGCTTATCTAGGGGAAAATCAGACATATGGTATCGCCTTACGCTATCTTCGCAGTCCATTGTTTTCGGAGCAAGATCTCGGTGATGCTGAGCAGGTGATCCGATCAGCTATGGCTGGTGAGGCTGTACAGTTAGCACCTCGGGCTCACCAAGTTGACTTCGGAGTTCGTCTTACAATCGTGGAACCCCTCTCTCAGATGATGGCTAAGATGTCTCAGGATAACCGCGACCGCCTCTGGCAGGACGCTCGTGCCATGAACGGTAATCGCTTGCCAAATTGGGCAGCAGGTATCTTCTACCCTGAGATGTTGGATAAGCTGGATGATCAGCAGGTGAAGGCACTGTGTCTGGAGTGTGATGCCAAACGCCTTGCCCCATGGTTCGCCAGCGAACTTGATCTAACGAGACAAGAACGACTATTAGAAATCGTTCCTGAGTCCTATGGCAAAGCATTGCGAAGCCCGGTCTTTCAGGAAATGACGTTTTCAGGTCAGACACGTGATCTAGGGCAAGCTCTCTTGAAGTTGGCTAAGCGAGGAGATGTGAATCTTGATACGATTCTTTAAGAATCTTCATTGTTTAAGTGTGCTCCTAGCTGCTTGCTTGCACTGGTCTTGTTTGGAGAAGGTTCCTCTCATCAAACAAGATGTAGTACTAAGTGATTTTCAAACCTTTTGGTTCGCTAGCGAGCAAACTCTATTTGTTTTCTATACCATAGAGAATAGTCACGGGATTAGCCCTGATGCAAGAGTCGATATCAATCTAAGTCCATTCGCAGATTCCTCAGCTTGGCAGGATACAGCTCTTATCAGCAATGTTCATCAGCATGAATCTGCGATATGTGGAGATAATGTTTGGTGTCAATCACTTAGTATACGAATCGAGTCAGGCATCCCCCAGCGGATCGATCTGCGGTATTTGTATCACCAGGACGGAGAGCTAGCAGAGCAATACAGCTCGACTCCCTTGGCGATGGATCGCGTTTACCCCGATACCAACGATAGCTATCAAATTTATGGGGTTTTTGATGAGTCAAATCGCTATGTGCAGTGGCGAGGTTGGCATAACTTTCCGGGTATGAACCAGAACCAAGTGATCAACTATGGTCTAAGGCGTTCATTTACGACGGCTGGTGGCTACGTTGGTTCATCAAGTCTGGTTGTTAATATTGAAAACCCAACCTTGTATGGCCAGCTTATAGACTGCACGAGCTTCGATAGCTTCACTTCAGAGCTTGGAGAATCCTCGAACGGAGATCCTTACTGGTACCTATCCCAGCTTGGTGAATCGTATGATGAAAATCCCTGGGTCTGTAGTGAGGCGACAGTCCCTACTGGAAGTGGTAGCCGAACCCGCAATGCCATAGCTAGAAAGAATCCAGAGTTTACTGCGGTTATGGAAAATCTAAGTCTTCGGTTTGAAGAATCTAATTCTGTTAAGGTTCTATTGGCAGCATGTCTTGATGGTAACTATGATAGCGACTATCTCGATTTTCAAACTAAAAGAATGCTTTTTGATAGATCAGCCGCAGATGTTTGCATTGATGACGAGGGGTTCAATCGGGTTACAGTTGCAGACTACCTAGAAAGTAGGATTTTAGACGCTCGCTCGCAAAGTAGCCAAGAGGTGTCCTTGATGATTGTCCTCCACCATACGATGGCTGAGGATGCGGCTGATATTCAAGCCGAACTAGAAAACGCATTGATCACCCTTTTGGCTGATGCAGCCCTTGGATTGAAGGGGATTTTCGTATACGACAGCTATCCAAAAGCAGCCAGCGCTCTGGAATTTTTAGCACAAGGAGTTTGGTGCCCGACTCTTAATTCTGACGGCACGACATTGGGCTCGTGTTTCCTATCACCTCCTAATTTTGTTAGAGGCCCCCTTGAAGTTAGGGTGGCACCTGCCCTGCCATCTTACGAAAACTATCGTGAACTTGATGACAATCAAAAAAACGATATCGATGTGAAGCGAATACGATTCTCAGTGCCCACGGCAAGCCAGGGGTCTTTGCTTTCAGTTTTTGATAGTGATTCTTTTGAGTTCCGATTTGCTGACCCTCTTGATGTGATCACTGTCGGAAGTGATCATGCTCTGAGTTACTGTCCACTGGAGGATGAGTCTCAGGCACTGGCCTTTGCGGATGCTACGGTAGACGATCCAAGCGAGTATGCCGCTGGTTTGTTATTTGGCTTACCGCCTGTACATTACCTTCGCGATGAAGAACGAAGTTACGTTCTTGGTGTGCAGCTCGCCTATCCGTTTCTCCTAGAGTTCGAATATAGTACAACGGCTCGGCTAGGACCCAAGAATGTGGTTAGTTACGTAGCGATTCAGAATCGATTTTCTAGTACAGAGACCGTCGGCGATCCCCGTTTTTTGATGGATGAGATTGCTGTTGGCGATGCCCTGAAGCACTGCCTTAGGTTCTGTGATCAGCCTGCATTCAATGATCAAACCGAGTATAACTTTACTAATAGTTGGGATGTGGAATATCAAAACGCCTGTCATCGTCCTACATATCCAAGCCGAGGTGGACTATGAATAAGATGATCCTAGTTGGTCTCATGATCTTGACAAGTTCGCAGGTCTTAGCTGCCAGTGATGAAGCGAGTCAACTGATTGAAGATCAGAAGAAGCCGGTATCTAGTATCCTAAGAAAAACTACCGGTATTGCGATACGCCCTTCAATACATCGTTGGAGAAAATCGAGCCTTTCTCTGAAGTTAGAATATGGTCAGATATCAGAGTTGAACAACTATGATTCCGAGCACGTTACTATTCTTGCTGAGGTTCCTGGTGAAACATTTTCTTATCAGATTGGAGTCCGTAGGGTTGTGGTTGCCACAACGGAATCAGCAGATTCGCTTGCCAAGACACCGTTTAAGCAGCCAGGACATGCCTCCCGATTTGAAATCGTTACTGGTCTTAAGGCTCCGATTCATGAGGGTATTGGCAGCCAGCTATTCAACTTAATACCCCAGGCCCAGATGGTGGTGAGTGGGCTATTGCGTCTTAATTTTCACCAATATCTTGATGCAACCAACAATGAGAACCCTTTAGATATATTGAAAAATCAGTTCAAGCCTGAAATTGGTGGTGATGAGTACCAAGGCATCTTGGATAGAGCTCATGGAGCGATGCTACCTTCAAGAAGTCGACACAGCATCGGACTTGGCCTTGTTCTAGATCATTACTACCCGGTTCTCGAAGGCCAGGCAATAGTTGTTACGGCGAGCGTTCTCATGATGACTGATGTGCATCAGGATGAGGCTTCTTTGAGCAAGTGGTTAGAATACAACCTAGGAGTCGGATATGATTTTTAGAGTTTGTATTTGTCTCATCGTTGCCATACAAACTCTCTTCCTGAGTACGGGGGACGGGGCTTCCAATCCGTATCAGGACCTCTATAACAATGCCTATATCGCTCTCCTTGAAGACGATAGTGAAAAGGTTCTGAAGCTATGGTACGTTCACAACACGATCCAAGAAAGCTTTCCCCATGAACCAAGGATCGAAGGCCTAAAATCAGCAGCATGGCTGGCTCTCGATCGACTTAATATCTGCCCTGAAAATATGCCTCATGATTCCTTAGGTAGAGGGATATGGCCTGTGGTACTGCATAATTTTATGGTGCGCAATGCGAATCGACGCCAACGAGATCGCAAGCTACCCGACCGCAGTCTAGACACCTTCAGCCGTGGCTATCAACGTCGTGCCATTCACCTATCGAGCATCCTAGCACCAGAGGAAATCGAGAGCCTTAGGATTCATCGTGGAACATGCCAAGCGGTGGATAAGATATTTAGCCAGTATCCTGGAATATTTCATGTTGCTGGAGTTGGCAACAACTATGAGGTTCTTGCTCTTACCCTTAGAGATCTGTTGTCTCGTGCTAGTAGAGAAGAGAATATTGATCCAAGTCTAGGTAATTATCTGAGCTATCGCATTCTTTTGATCAATGCATATTTGGGGGAACGGAGTAAACAAAATGAAGAGGGTGGCAAAGCTATTTTCTCAAAAGATGATGACCCGTTTGGCCCAAAGACAGATCCTAAAATTCTAAAAGCTTGGTATAGCAAGTTCATTGAGCTAATCGAACTGCCGTCCGAACAGTGGTACGAACTACCAGCTCAAGATCGGCTTGGGATTGCCTCTATCTATCATCAAGTCGAAGACGATAAGGAAATTCAAGAAGAGACTTTTGATCGCTGGATCGATTATGAATTGAGCGATGGTGCTGCAAAGCAACTTTATTCCATGATTGGTTTTCGCTCTGCCGGCAAGCGTGATCGTGAACTCATCGATAGCAAGCTCGGTGACCGTTTGCTCGCTCTCGGTAGGGACGGTCAGTTTCCTGATGTGGGTGCTTTTGCTGGGCCACGAGGAATTCAAGTTTATCGACAGGGGCAGGCTCGCGAAGCTCTAGAGTTGTTTGCATTGGCTTTGGCTTCAGGGGATGAGAGCGAATTTTCTCAGGAGTATCGAAGACTTTCCCTAGCCTGGATAAAGTATATTCTGCTAGAAAAAAGGTTTGATCGTCGGCTTTTAGAATTTGTGAAATCATACCTGCCTCGAAGTGCTTTCAAACAGCTTATCGAATCTTTGATCTGGAGCGCTTCTTTTCACCAAGAGAAATTTATCTTTCAGGCAAAGAACCTGGATAACCTTAGGCTTGGCTCCAAGAGTAAGGGCTTAATCAAGCGCCTTCGAAACTTATCTCAAGGAAAGCATCGTCAATTTCTTTCTGAAAATCAGCGCCTTCTCAAGCTTCGTCGACGATCGTCCCTTCGTTTTATGAGGCAATTGGTAACAGAGCTAAAATCTGAGCCATTGCCGGTTGTCAGAGGGATGGTTCCAGTTCTCAAAGACATGAGGAGTCAATTGGAAGGGCTTAAGCGCAATAGGGGTTCCGGAGCCAGGCAGGTGGAGGAGGTTAAAGGGGCTCTAGACAGCCTATTAGCACCCTTTGCTAGAGAAACAGGGGCAGCCTCGGATAGGCGCGCAGCAAGTGGTGAGAAGATCTTTCTGGGAGCTCTTCGCCTAGAGCCGAGTCACGACTGGCCTTGGCCTTTCAGAGTTCCAAAAATTCAAGCTATCGATATATTCCGACCCGTGGACCTAAAGGTTATTGTTAAAGGTCAGGCTTTTCAGTTAACAGTCAAGCATGAGGAGCAGCGATGACAGCTCTTCAAGACTACCTAGACGAGCAAAAACGAAAACGCCGTCGTCGGCGTCGCTGGGGTCTTGGAATCGTTATCTTGGTTATGATTCTATTACTATTGTTAAGAACCTGTGAAGCCAAGGATAGTGGTCAATCAAAAGTGATCAATACACCTAAAAAATCAGGATCGCAGCTTGCAGACTTCAGTCGACCGCCGGCGAACCGAAGCCCTTTGAACGATCAGCGTCGCCCACCTCTGTCTTGGGCAGCAAAGCTGAACAGTTTGATCCAAGATCGACACGAAGAAATCCAGTCTTGCCTCGATAGCTATGGACAGGATCAAGTTGAGTGGTCTTTCCAGTATAATCCACGGAGCGGTGTTGTCTCAGGGTCGATACTATTGAACCGAGATGGCTACCTGGTAACGAATGGCTGTTTAGCTAAGATTTTGACTGGTCCTTTCTACCTACACTCAGCCTCGAAGTATCGAGACCATTTCTATAATAGCACCATGATTTTTCGTCTCGTCGCAGCATCTTAGAAAGCTAATTCAGCAATTCAAGAACGACTTTGATTCTCTAAGTCTACAATACCAAAAGCCTTATCACATCTTCTAAAATCTTTGTGAATGTCGTGCTTGTTTGAAACAGAACAAACAGAACACATCGTTCTGCCAAGCATTGCTGAAATTTCGAGTGCTGCGTTAATATCGAAACAGATCAAGGACGGCCCCGAATCAAGAGGAATGAAAAGGAGATTACAATGAAACTTTGCAAACTACTTATGATCGCTAGTGCAGCTCTTACTTTTACAACCAGTGCGTTGGCACAGCCCGATTATGTGCGTGTTAAAGACATTACATACAACGGATCAGGATGTCCTGTAGGCTCTGCGGACCTATATTTCCAGGATGGAAACTTCCAAAGCTTCTTTATGCAACTTGATGATTACTACGCAGAAGCTGGAGAGGGTATTTCCCTGCGCGATAGTCGTAAAAATTGTCAACTTAGTTTTAAACTTGAGTTTCCACAAGGTTGGACTTATGCCATTGGATCGATGACCTACTCTGGCTTTGCTCATCTTGAGAGAAACGTAGTAGCTAAGCAGCAAGCATCGTACTATTTCACTGGCGAAGCAGAGCAGGCCACTATTCGGACTGAGTTCGAAGGACCTATGCATCGAAATTTCTGGCTAACTGACTCCGCACAAGCTCTGATTTATGCTCCCTGTAAATCAGAAGCGATTTTGAATGTAAATTCGTCTGTGCAAGTACGAAGCCTCAATCGCCATAACTATGGCGCGATTGGACTAGATAACCTTAGAGGATCCCTCGTTAGCTTCAACTTCAACTGGAAGCGATGTTCCTAAAAAATGTATTGAAAGCCAATGAGTCTTAGAAAAAACCCCGCTTCAGGGGTTTTTTCGTTTCTTAGTTTCTCCGCTGTCTCGGTTTTTTGACCGGGAGTTCATACATTTCTTCGACAGCCTATATCTCACCACCCGCGATTTTCTGTAGACCGTCAAGCAAAATCAGTCTACCTATTATAGCGACGATAAATCTGATTCACCGAATCATATCTTAGGAGGAACAAGACCTAGGAGACAAGGCTTGGTTAAGAAATACGAGGAGATCGTCAATCGTACAGTGACGAACATTTTTTAGGCGTAACGGAGTATCATAGGTTTTGCTTCCCTTAATAATGCGAGCAGAAATGGAGCTGGATGATGAAAGTCTTTCTAGTGTTGCTTCTTACACTAATAAACGTTAGTTGTAGGCTTCTATCAAATAGCTTCAATAAGGCCTTACTGGTTTGTGATTTGAACCGTTCCTAAAAACCTAACTATATCTAGTCATTCGCTCGACGAACAGTTTTCGAGCTATCCCTGATAACGCTAGGAGCTATCTCGAAAGGAAGACTGGAGGCTAAAGACATGACTTCTAGGCAAGTCTAGCTTGAGCCTCCTTTGCCTCAGGGACTAGGCGAGGGCCTATCATCACAAATTTTAGAACGTGAACTCCATGAGATCACTATCAACGGTAAAAATATATAATAAATATAGTGGTTTATATCCAAGTCTTAAATCTTGAAGCTTAATCAGCCGACACCTTGGGCCTCAGGTGCTTTGTCTAAGTACCTAAAATTACATCACGAAATTTTCGACTTCCAGTGGCGAACTCTTTGCACCTATGTGACTAGGCGAGGTTAAATGAGGGCAAAACCGATGAGACACATATATCTCTGGCTTTGGGTTGGTCTGCTTGTAGGCTGCGGAAGTGATTCTAGCTTCCACAATCAGAGAGAGCAGACCCAAGAAATGGAAGACTTATCTGACTCCGATTCAAGCGATCAGAACCCAGAAAGTGTTTCAGATGATTTGATTGAGACTCCGCAAGAGGACAGCCTTTCCGAAGAGCCAGAACAGCAGGAACCATTCTTCATGGATCCATCGGTCAACGGTGACCTGGACTTTGATTTCTATGATGATGGTTTGCTGTCTGACTCCTATCAGTCCGCACGGGTTTTCTACCCAATTCCCACCTTGGATCATCCGGGGCCATTTCCAGCAACAACAACCAGTGGTGGCTTTACAAATACTAAGGAAGATATGTACTGGCTTGCTGAGAGAATGGCGAGTCACGGCTTCATCGTGATTGCATTTACTCCAACGAACAATCTAACACTCGATCCCAATGTTTGGGCAACGGGGCACAAGGGTGGGTTAGATATGCTCGGAGTTGAAAATGACAACCCGGTGTCGCCAATTTATAAGATGGTAAACATGGATCGATTGGGTGTATCGGGTTTCTCCATGGGCGGAGCAGGTACGATCATCGCTGCTAATGAACTGGGTGATAAGGTTCGAGTTGCTGCGCCATTCAATGCATTTAGCCCTCAGAATGGTGTGATGACGGCTGCAACCCTTTATATAGCTGGTACACAAGATACGGTTGCTTTGCCGGGAGCCATCAAGCGTAGCTATGATAGCCTCGCCAACACTGATAAAGCCTTTGCAAACTTCGAGGGCTTTGGCCATACGATGCCAAACCCAGGAGAGTTTGAAGATGAAATTTCAACCTATGTAATGTCTTGGTACCACCTTCATATGAACGACAATGTATTATACGAACCCTATCTGGTTGGTGACTTCAATAAACAAGACATCGATGATGGTGTTTTTGGAGTTGGCAATTATCAAATCAGTCTGATTCCCTAAATGATCAGGCTTGGCAACAATTGGATCGGGTGTTGCCAAGTCTGTTCAAGTCTTTTGAAGAAGATTTTATAAGATCCTAATTTTCCAACACTAAATGCCTCCCCCCATAGGTAAACTATGCAATTCGCAGAACAGCCGCAGATTGAAAAATTCTAAGTCCATTAACGATCGAGTATAAGCAGTTTGAAAGAATTTTATAGCTTCATAGAATACTTCAAGTGGATTGTTAAAAGCTAAGTTTTTCGCTGTCTTGCGTTGCAGAACACATTCGGTTTCAGGTCATTGCTTTGTGAATTTAGGGGAGTTATTTCTCTAAATGAACTTACTTTAATGCAAAGGAGCCCTAATATGAAAAAGTTAGCACTAGTATTGCTTACCATGTCCAGTACAGCTGCATTCTCATCGATTAAAAAAGATGGTTGGGAATTAAGTGATGTTTACATCACAGGTTCGTCTTGCCCCGAAAACCTAAAGTCAAATCTTGAAGTGTCTACCACTAAGAATCCTGCTGGCTTGCCACAGATTCAGTTGAAGGTTAGCTTTCCTGCCTTCCAAACTCAGCTATCAGAAGGTGATTTCTATGCTTCCGATACCTGTAACATCAGTGTTGCCATCGATAAGGCGCCTTGTCGAAGAGTTGGAGTTGATAGAGCTGTGTGGACAGGTTTTGCATCACTAGCAGACAAAGAAACTTTCGGAGCTATGGACGCTAAGTTCTACGTCAATGGCAATCCATCAAGAAGCGGTAGCTGGCAAAAAGAAGGTCCGTTCCGTGGTGGTTTCGAAGTGACCGCCAATCGCCTTGGTGTCTACCAGCCTGGTTTCTTCCTAAACGCGGATAGTATCCTATTCCTTGAAGGAAATCGTGGATTCATGAAAGTGAATACGTTCAACAACCAAGCCATCTCCTGGTCTTGCTCATGTATCTAATCTAGTAATTATAGCTCCCCCCATTGGGGGGAGAAGGATATAGGAAATGAAAATTCAATGTCTGATCGCCCTGGGGTTGTTCTACCAATCCCAGGCGTTTTCGCAGGTGTCGCTCGGGCAGGATATTCGTTTCGGAGGTACGGGGTGCACATCTGAAAACGCAGAGGTGTCGCTGGACCAACATAGCGAAACAGTTACTGTTAAAGTCAAGCTTGATGCTTTCTCAGTGAAAGCAGAAGGCATGTATCAGGCAAACACTTGCAATTTAGTAGTACCTATTATCAACCCCGATCAAAAAACGCTGAGTATCAATTCAATTCGTGTCATAGGGGATGCATCTATCGCTAAGAAAGATGCTGTGGCTGGATTGGTACAGAAGGCATTCTTTGATCTAAATCAAAGTCTTTTCTTTCAGAACGAGATCCACGCACCATACAATGGTCCCTTCAAATTTACCTCAGAGTTTGCTCCTAGCAAATCTGCGATCTGCCAGGATAAGTTGTTGCTCAACCTAGATTCCATTCTTTTTTCTGAGCGAAACACAACAGCAATTGGGGTTAAGGAAATTATTGCCAATCTTAAACTAGAAAATCAAGGATGTTAGGAAGTCGATATGAAATTTGTGTTCGCGTTTATTATCAGTCTTATCTCAGCCTCGGCTTATAGTCAGCTACAGTTGGGAGATCTGAATATCAATGGCAGCGGCTGCAATGAGCAAACCACTCGATCGTTTGTAGAAGGTGAGTTTTTAAAGGTATCATTTTTGGACTTCGAAACCCAAACACTAGCCGGTGAGCGATTTGATCGAAAGAACTGTAACATTGCTATCAACGCTTCTGTTGAGCCTGGCTTCCAAGTAAAATTCGATGATATTCGCCTTATCGGATTTGCTAGTGTCAACCAGGGATCGAATCTAGATCTTTATCTCGATAGCTTTTTCAGTGGTACCATGGCACCAGTCTTAAAAGAGACTGTTTATGGACCTAGCCGCAGCGGCTTTGAATTTGGTCGCAGCTTGAATAGCCCATGGTCTCCTTGTGGTCAGCAAGATATGATCATTCGCTTAAATACTTCTATGGCTATCAAGGGCGAAAAAAGCTACTCACGAATGAATACCCTGTCCTCTGGAATCAAAGTCCGTTTTAAGAAAAGACGCTGCTAGGTTCTGGTTTGAGGTCGTTCTGTCTTTGTGGACTCCCGTAATTTTACGGGAGGACTTTTATCAAGCTTTTCCTATGCAAGCTTGGAGAATCCTCTCATCCTGATATTTTGACACATTTTGCGTATTAGGCCTCCAACAGAAATAAGTCCTTTATACGAGAAGTAGCATTTTCAGAAATATTTCAACCATAGTCTAGTAGATACATAATTACAGCAAGATACACTATATTCCAGGGATTCTTATAATAACTTAGGACGTTTTCAAAAGGCTGACCCTATGGTTAACGATTTCCTTAAGATATTTTCGGATAGCTGGATGAAATTTAAATCGGCAGTCCCTTCTTATGATAAAGCTCACTACAGTAAGCAGGTCGAAGCTGTGCTTCGTTGCAGCAATCCTGAATTTGGTTTTTCGTAATATCTCTGCCTTAACTGTGGCAAAGACAGTAGTATTGTTGCTCACTCCTGCAAGTCCAAATTTTGTTTGAGGTTCGGAAGAGTTGATGGCGAGAACTTTGCTCAGTCCATCGCCGCTAAACTCTACGAAGATGTGGACTATCAGGGGTAGTGTCGTTTTTTCAGAGAGCGGGAGGAGCACTCAATTTGAATCTTTACTATCATCTTTTGGTCTTGGATGGTCTTTACACTACAGGAGAAGATGGGAGCCTAATTTTCACTCGTGTTCCAGGGGTTGAGAACGATGAGCTGGCCTGCGTCGTGCGGGGAGTCTCTCGCCGAGTGATCAAGTATTTGCGGAAGACGGGGCGTTTATTAGAAGACGGTGAAGAGGTTTATATCGGTGATGGAAGCTATGAAGAGCATGAAGCGCTATCTCACTTGAAGAGAGCTTCAGTTTCTAGCCGGATTGCTTTGGGAGCAAGGGCTGGTCTAAAGGTGCGAAGAATAGGAAGTAGCTTCGGATTTGAGGAGGAAATACCTAAAAGTCATTCTTATGGTTGTGTCTCCATGAATGGATTCTCGGTACATGCTGCCACGTCAATCCAGGCCCATGAAAGAGATCGATTAGAAAAGCTTCTTCGTTACTTGGGTCGTGGCCCAGTGTCTCATGAGCGTATAAGCCTAGATGAAAATGGCAATACCCTCTACGAACTGAAAAGCTTCAATGGTGGAGCGACTCATGTCATGTTTTCCCCTATGGAGTTCATCGAGAAATTAGCATCGATGATCATGACTTAGTTTCTCGAAAGTTTAGCTTCTAATCTTAAAACATCTTTTTTTGACTGCTCTGTTAATTCGTGATCAGGTCCTAGAACTTTTAGCCGAATTCCGAAAGTATCCTTATAGTAATTTAGAGCAATTCCAAGCTGATGCTTCTCTTCGAAGGACTTGCCTAAGTAGCGTTGAACCAAAGCCGTTACCTTATGATTCTGACCAAGTTGCTTTTGGGATAGGGCAAGGGCTTTTTGATGGTTCTCAATAGCCTTATCCCAGTCACCTTTTTTTGCCCATGCAGATCCAAGGTTGTGCCAACTTGAAAGTAGGCGAGGGTGATCTGGACCTATGGCTTTCACATAAATTTTTATGGCCTGAGCAAAAAATTCGATCGCTTTATCATAGACTCCTTTTTGATACCAAACCGTTCCTAGGTTATTCAATCGCTGGGCAACATCGGAGTGGTCATTGCCTAGTGTTTTGCGACTGATGGCCAGAGCGTTTTTATAACATAAGATCGCCTCTTCATATTCCCCTTTATCGTACCAAGCACTGCCTAGGTTATTCCAGTCAACAGCTACATTTGGATGATCTTCGCCATATGTTTTTAAATTGCTGCTCAGCGCCTTTTCGTAGTAATAAAGCGCGCGATCAAATTCACCTTGATTATGCCAGGCACTCCCTAAATTATTCCAATGGTTTGCAACTCTAGGATGACTGGCACCCAGAGTTTTCATACTACTATCAAGAGCCTTTTCTAAATACTCGATTGCTTTGCCACTATCACCTTTTTCAGCCCAAGCATTCGCCAAGTTATTCCATCGACTTGCCACCGAAGGGTGATCTTTGCCCAGCCTTTTCAAGTCGCTGGCGAGGGCCTTTTCGAAGTACTGAATAGCCTGATCATACTCACCCTTGCGATAGAGAACACTGCCTATGTTATTCCACTGATCCGCAACGATAGGGTGATTCCGGTCAAAATGTTGTACTGATTCTGCAAGAGCCTTTTTGAAGTAGTTTAGAGCACCTTCGTACTTATCAAGAGCCTCGGAGGCAACGCCCTTGGCTTTTAAAATATTCAGGTATCTTTGGAATTTTTCATCGTCCTCAGTAGGAAGGTGAAGCAAGGACTGGTTTAAATAATCCAAGGCTACTTGGTAATCACCGGTTTCAATTTTCAACAATCCTAAGTAAAAATAGCTGCTGCCAATCGGAGGATTATCTTTCCAAGAAAGTTTTTGCTGAATCTCTAATGCTTCAAGATGCAAGGTCTCGGCATCTTGAAGCTGTCCCGTTTTTTGCTTGATCCACCCCAAGTAGTTGAGACTTTCAGCCACCTCGAAGCTATTACGAGAAAATACCTTAAGGCGAATACCTAGTGAATCGTTAATCAGCTTTGCAGATTCCTGATAAAGTCCAAGTTTAGCATAGATACTACCTAAGGTATGCATCAATGAAGCTTGTATAACAGTCTGACCTGCGAGATCAGATTGGATGCTTTTTACACCTTTCTCTAGGAGCTGTGTTGCAGTTATCCCCGTAGCAGCGGTATGCTGCTCGCGCTTCAAGTGATCAAATTCATCGGTGTAAGGATCGGTGAAGGAGAATAGTTGCACCAAAAATTCGCTGATCTGACGATTCCTTGCAATTTCCTGTTTCAGTTGATGACGATCGTACTGGTAAAAGCCTGCTAGAAAAAACACCATCACGATCGTTGCTAGTGAAAGTACCTTGTTTCTGGCAGCAAACTTTCGACTGCGATACCAAAGGGAATCTTTATGGGCGAGCACGGTTCGATTTTCTAAGTATCGACTCAAGTCAGAGTGTAGGTGATCCACGGATTGATAGCGCCGATGGGGTTCCTTTCTTAGAGCCATCAGCACAATATTATCAAGATCTCCTTTTAAGTGACGCGCTAAAGATTGCTTTCGCATAAACAATAATTGTGACAATTTTCTGCGCTTTTGCTGGGCTTGCTGGGCTTGCTGGGCTTGCTGGCTTTGCTCGAGGCGTCTTACCCGTCGGCTTGGCATGTTGGGGAAGTGTTCGTAAATCTGTTTTTCCAACGCAAATGAAGACTTGCTATGGGCCTCATGATAGGGACTGAACCCAGTCAGCAATTCATAGAGCATCACCCCTAAAGAATAGATATCTGTTGCAGTTGTGAGCGCGGCACCACTAACCTGTTCTGGACTTGCATACTTTAATGTCATTGGCTTACCACTGGCGGCTGTTGTGTGGTTATCAGCCGCGCTATCCAATATTTTGGCGATGCCGAAATCCAAAATTTTAGGTTCACCATCTGCAGTGACAAGAATATTAGATGGCTTGATGTCGCGATGAATGATTAAACTGCGATGGGCGGTACTGATACCTTGGCAAACCTTCATAAAAAGCCGAACGACTTCTTTAACCGAAAGCTTTTTAGCCTTGCAGTACTCGTCTATGCTCAAGCCTTCGATATATTCCATCGTAAAGTAAGGGTGGTTCGACGGCGTGACACCACCATCTAGTAACTTGGCTATGTATGGACTCGACAATTGAGCTAAGATTTTGCGCTCATCAAAAAAACGGCGGATAATCTGCTTCTGACCGGGAGAACTCCGTACTAGCTTTAACGCCACATACTGGTCGAAGTTGTCATCATCACGGTTGGCAAGGTAGACAACTCCCATACCCCCGAACCCGAGTTGGCGGATAATCCGGTAAACACCAACTTTGCTCCCGATACTAATAGAGTTTTGCTCATCCGACGAGTGATACGATGAAAAATCGCCGATGCCTTTCGCGTGCTTCTCTAGGAGGTCCATATCCTCTTTAGACACCAATCTCGCCAGTAAAGACTGGTTTTCTGTTAATGAGTGATGTTCTTGATGACTAGCAAGTTCCAGGGCGTTTTGCGCGACGCGCTCTTCGATCGACTCACCACTGTTTTCGCTGTCAAGCATTTGCCAGACCGCATTACGAATCGATTCATTGCTGCAATTTAGGCTAAGATAAGCGCTCCGCTCGGAGGCGGGAAGCTCAAGCACGTGGTTGAAATGATCCTTAATTTCCTGCCAGGCTTCTTTATTCATAGTCAATCTTAATACTGGAATATCTGGGTTCTAATGTTTGAGCCGCGACGTGATCCACGCTCGGGAGGTTCGAAGTTCTCGATCAACTGTTGCCACTGAAATGCCCTCTAGCTCGGCAATTTCTAGTCGTTTGAGTCCACCAAAAACTGATAGCTCGAAAATTTTACCGGCTCTCTCGTCGAACTCACTAAGCTTCTTTAGTAAACTGTCAATTTCAACAATGTCAAAATTACTGTCGACGCTCTCAGCATGCCACTCTTCCAATTCGACCAAGCCTTGACCGCCGCCTCTTTTCTCACTTTTACGAGATCTTGCATGGTCCACCAAAATTCTGCGCATGATATTTGAGGCAAGGGCGAAGAAGTGCTTGCGGTTTTCAAGGTTGAGTTCAGCGTCAGCAAGCTTCATGTAGGCTTCGTTGACGAGGGCAGTCGCTTGAAGGGTATGCTCCTGCCTCTCCGATTTCATGTGTTTATATGCTATTTTACGCAACTCTTTATAAACAGTGGGTACCAACTTATCGAGCGCTGATTTATTGCCCCTGCTATAACTACTTAATACCTCTGTGAAATCTTGCATCATCGATTCTCCACCGACAAATTTTCTTTTTTTTTGATAGCTTTTGCACTAGCTGTGCGCATGTACTAGTGGATGATTAGCTATTCCTCGACTCGAAGTCTCTTAGAACAAACCCTAAGCTCGTTTGCTGGCGCTATTCAGCTTTCACGTATAGTTCGATCAGTTAAGGTTAGTCAAGTCAAGGATATTATGGCCTACTTCGTGGTGCCCCCAGTTTAGTGGCTACGAAAGCTTTGACTCGCGGGCAAAGAAAATATCTCGTTATTATCGAACCTTATTCGCTGAAACAGAGAAAAATTAATTTTTATGACAGCTTTTCAAAACCCCTTACGCTTGTAGTGGTGAAGCGATTGTGAATCAGTCGACAAACTAAACCAACATAACGATAAGGATTGAAAAATGAGAAAAATTGCATGCGCACTTATGTTAGTTAGCCAATTGACAGCGGTTTCAGCGTCGGCAGCAACTGAGATTAGCTCGGTTTACAAAGAGCAAAACCTTCAGTTTGTGTACACAGATGATGTTAAGGTAGATGGCAGTATCTACAAGAATGATGGCGGTCGTATGTATGTCGATGGTGATCTTGTAGTGAACGGTTCTGTGTATAAGAATTCGATGATTATCGAAGTTACTGGTGACTTGATCGTATTTGGTGACCTTTACAAAAATGATCACTTGTATATCGGTGGCAAAGTCACCGTCATGGGAGAGCAGTACGGAAACTCATTTTAATGAGTTGTTTGGTGATCTACCTGGAAACTAGCCTCCCAATAGGAGGCTGGCTTTCTCCGAATTTTTACGGATGCGGTTTATAGCATTTACTCATCGTTGGTCCTATGATCAAAGCTCGCGAGGGCTAAAACCATTCTCTTGCGCTTCAAATCAAAACTGCTACGATTCATGTTCAAAAGCTTGGCAGCATCAATTAGATGTTTAGCAAAAAGCCTTTTTTAAGGAGATCTGCATCGATCTCAAATTAGGCTTTTGCCCTTGGAAGCTAGGGCAGCGTCTCTTTAACACTAGGCTCAAGACCATCAATACGTACTCTAGGTCTAATGGTAGGACTGCCTGCCGCAAGATATGTAAGCGCCAAATCTAGGGCCCGTTGAAGAAGAAACTTACATCAGCAATGCTTTCATCATCGAAAATGCATGGAGGCAAAATGAGACAAAACGAAGAAAAGCAAAAGTTCTGGAATACGCACATCGAGGCGCAGAAGGCATCAGGTCTATCAGCAAAGAAGTACTGTGAACAGCAAGGGCTTGTTCATCACAAGTTTCGATACCATCAAGCTAAGAGGCGTAAAACTTCCAAGGTATTATCCAACCCGAGGTTCTTACCTGTCAGAATAGAAACCAAGCAAGCTGTGACTCTAGAGGTTTCTGGCATTCGTATTGGCTTCGACCCTGAGACGCCTGCTGCCACGGTAGCGGCCATCATTTTGGAGGTCTCGAAGCAAAATGAAGTCTCCTGATCAATTTGATGAGATTCTAGTTTACTCAGAACCTGTTGACATGAGAAAGTCATACTCAGGGCTGAGCCAATTGGTCCAAACGGCCATGGGCAAGAGCCTCTTCGCAAACAGCCTATTCGTCTTCAGCAACCGCAATCGAAATATGATGAAGTGTCTCTATTGGCGTAAGGCTGGCTTCGCTATCTGGGGGTATCGATTAGAAAAGAATAGATTTCATTGGCTTAAGCCCGATGACAACGGAGACGCCTCACTTTCACCAGATCAGTTTCGCATGTTGATCGACGGCTGCGACCTAACTGCTATGAAGCCTCATTCTCCACTTGAACTAAAGCGCTCCTTTTAGACAGACTCGGTCTCGCTATGAATGAGACCGCCCTTCCCAATGATGTAGAATCCCTAAAAGCCATGCTAATTGAGGCTCAATCTAAGATTGCGAGTCAAGCGAGTCTGATTCAAGACTTAGAGGTTACAATCAAGGAATTTATGGCTAGGAAGTAATGGCGGTCAAGCACGCAATATAGTCATAGATGCTAGAAAATCCGGTCTATCAAGAGTCGATGCACAGCGAGGAATTTTTAGATCTCTTGGCGCAAATCCTGGCAAATTAGACTATATCATTGTAATAGGTGAGGACTACTTAGTAGGCTATGGCCCCCTAAAGTGAGGTTTGAAGAATTGAGTAAAATTAAGTGTTTATGCGGAAATGTAATATCTAACGTATCTGCACCTTCCAATACAGATGGTTGGATATCAGGAGACGTGGCCAATGAACATTCTCAAGAAGACTTTAGGAATCTTGTATCAGCTCTACTTCAAACAGTGAATGAAGTGGAAAGATCTAAGTTTCTTACCAAGTTATTCGGGGAACTCTATCCCACAGATCTGCACGATAGTGAAGTAATTGATGATATTAGAGATAAAGTCTTTTCAAGTAGAGCAAAGTCAGTCGCTGAATGTAATAAATGTGGAAGGATCTGGATACAGCTGACTGCTGGAGGGCAGGATTACGCTTCATTCGCACCCGATTCAGGTGACGAGTGTTTAGGTATCTTAAAGTTTTAGATTTCACCATTTCCAACCTCATAGTCGGATGGACACTAGTTAATATGTCATTCAATCGGGGATTATTTATGAATAGAGTCATCATTCCACTTCTAAGTATTGTAATTATGACGAGCTGCTCGTCGTCAGATGAAAGTGAATCACCTAATCCTGTCGGTACTCAAAACCGCTTAAAGAAAGATAATGATAGCTCGGCAGACTCTTTCGAGTCTAAGAGCGAATCACCGACAGACGTCAAAATTCAGCCAATGCCAGTATCCGGTTTCAGTGATAAGAATTGGCTTGACGTATCATATGAAAAACGATGCCTTAACCTCGTTGCTTTCGTTGAAACGTACAAACAGCAATACCTACAAGATGAGGGTTTTAGTTTATCTATTTTATGTGACGAACCTTTTCCGAGAAGCAACTACACAACCAGCTATGTGATGACAACCCAAGTTTTTGAAGAGCCTGACATTACAGCTCTCGAACTTGAGTCAGAAATCATTCTCAAACTGAATCAGAACTCCGAAGACACTGCTATGGTGCAGCACTGTATAAAAAAAGGTCCTTGCGCAAGCAGCTTAGAATCTGTTTTGAAGAACTTTCAAGTACAAGGGTTGATGCCGTTCGCTATTACATTTGATAACTACATTCAAAACCCCAAGCAGAACGAAAAGTTAGTAATAGGCCAGCCCCAAAACGAGTTTATAGCAGAAATACAGTCTACTGTTTTGAATGAAGGCTTCGAAGTCGAACGGTGCGACGGGCGGAAAATAAAAGCTGAACTTATCGAAGATTCCGAAGAAAATGTAGTAAGCGGCTCAGTCAGGTTTCTAGATGCTGACCCATCAACTTTCCATCCAATTGATGGCATCATAACAGGCCCAGGGAAAACGAAATTTTTCTTCTTAAGATTTACTAGTGTTAATGAGTTGCTAGCATCTTCAGATGTAACTTATGAATTTATCGGTAGTAACCTCATATTTAGACGTTTGATCCAGAATACCAGCCCAGAGGCTGAGGTTATGGCGATTCTACAACATTACAAAGAGGGAACACTGCCAGATTGCGTGTAGTAAACAAGCTCTCTTCGGAAAGAGAGTGTGTGGACTAAATGCCTTAGGCCTTTCGTGGAGTGCTTACGCTCGGACTACCAAGGCTATAAGCACGGCCAAGAGCAAGACTGATGGTCTTATCAATGCTATTGTTCTTTAGTGCAAGATTCGCCTGCTTTAGTGTCGTACGAGCCTCAATGATTTGCTTTTCTATAAATTGAAATAGGAATTGATTCAACTCCGTCTCTATTTTTTTTTGAGCAGATACCTTACTTTTATCGATAACACTTTGAAAATCTAAATTCATATGCGCTGGCTCATCATAGTGCTTTTTATGCCTCCGAACCTAAACGATATCATTAGTTGGAGCTACCATTCCTTGACATGGTTAATGGCCTCGTAGATAGTAGCACGAGTCAATAAAGTAGATATAACTATTTGACGGATTGGTGGCCCTTACCTCAGTAATTTGGGCTTGGATTCCAGGGGATTTCTAGATGAAGACAGTCGATTCAAACGAGATGCGATTTCTTAATTCGAGCACGATCATGAAAATTATCTGGTCGAGTGTTGGCATTTCAAGAGCAGACCTGTCTCGAGCCACTGGGATGTCACGGTCTTCTATCTCTGATATTGTTTCGACCCTGATGGAGCAAGGCTTGGTGAAAGAGGTCGGGGATGGAGAATCAAAAGGTGGCCGCAAACCCCGTATCCTCAAGTTCAATGACAATGTCCATCAAATTCTGACTCTAAGCATTGGCCGTCGCAGCTCTCAGATTGGTCTGATGAATTTGCGAGCTAGTATAAACAACGTCGAAGTTCTCGACTACGGCTTGATTCATGGCCCCGATGCAGTTTTGGGCCGGATCAAGGAAGACCTTGCAGCTTATATGAAGCGCCATCATCTCAGTGATGAGAAGGTTCTGGGAATGGGAATTTCGCTGCCATGTCCAGTGAAAGAGGAATCGGCACCCCTGCTTTCCGCAGTGCTTTATCCCGACTGGGCGCAGGTGAACCTATTGGATGAGATCAGTACCGTGACATCCTGTGCGATATTCTTTGAAAATGATGCGAATTTAGGAGCCTTGGCAGAAAACTGGTGGGGGGCTCGCCGCGATCAGGACTTAATATATGTGGCAGTGTCGGAAGGCTACGGTGCTGGAATCATCATCGATAGACAAATTTTCCGTGGGCGCCATGGGATGGCTGGTGAAATCGGTCATATGATTATAGACTCATCAAGTGGTCAATGGCATCGAGGAATTCAAGGTAGTCTTGCCAGTTATATCGTAGAGGAAGCCTTGGTTAGGATCTACCAGGAGCAAGCTCAGCTCCAAGGCCGAGATGTGGGCGACGATATGAATCTTGAGAGCATCGCTGCAGCACTCCTACAGGATGATAAGGCAGCCATGGCTACTATTGATCACCTCTGTCATTATCTAGCCATCGCGTTGACAAACTTGGTTCATATCTTAGATATCGGTACCATTGTGCTAGGGGGCACCCTAGCTCGATTTGGCGAGATTTTCTTCGCGAAACTACGGCAAAAGATGGCTGAGCACAGCTTGTGGTCGGATACCATCAAGCTTTCTGTAGAGCCTTGCTCAGTTGGTCAAAACCAAATACTCGTTGGCGCGGGAACTCTTGTTCTGGATGCGTTTCTTGGTGGCCGCCTAGGAAAACCCCAGATCCAAAGCTCGGCAACTCTTCATTAGTGAGAGACAAGCGTATTGCTTTAAGCGACCAACCCCGATCATCGCTGGATGATCGGGGGTATTGCTTACTGGGCGATAGACGCTTCGTAGATTGACTTCAACTCTTGGAAAAAGCCTTGAAACTCAGGAATCTCTTGCTTCCATAGAAAATCAGGGCGATTGCTGCTGATCCATTTACCACCGATAATTTTGCCTGCTGCGTCTAGCTCTAGGAAATAGCGGTAGGTTTTCGTTGCTGTAGAGTCTACATCATCTGTATTCTCTACTGAGTAAGAGATTTCAGTGGTGTAATCCATCTCTGTAACAACTTCTACGATCTTCGTCGTGTTTCGTGCCGCATCGCTATAGACTTCCTCCGACTCGCTGAGAATAGTGCTGCGATAGCCTTCTACGGCCTGGTTCCAAACTTCGAAGTCCCGTGTCACGTCTACGATGAAGCTTTCGTTCTTGTTGGAAATTTGGTTTGCGAGAACGATATGGAATGACCCAGCGTTAACATCACGGCACTGGATAGCTTCCATAGATCTGTTTCGCTGCTCTTCTGTGATTTCTCCAGAGCGCACCTGCTCATCTAGTTTTGCAAATTCAGTGTTGCAACGCTCACCGAGAAAGTATGTCCGATTGCCGTTATAGATATGAAGAAAGTAAGTCAAAAGCGCTTTAACATCAGAGGCCCCGAATGGGATTTCATAAGCACCCGTGCGGCTCTTTAAAGTGACTGGCTTGGGGCTTCGGTATGCGATAGTTGCTGGAGCCCAGGCGTGACAAAGGCCTTCCCACGCTGGAATCTCGAAATTCTCGTCGTAGTCTTTGCTGGTCTTCACAGTTTTCATGATGCGCGTGCGCCGACGCTCGTAGTCCGTAAGCGAGAAGCTTAGGTCTTCACGGAATAGGTCGTATTTTTCAGCTGGTGATAGGCTGCTGAGGTCAGCATTCGCTAAGCTGGCTGGGTTGTGGTAGTCATAGGAGTACAAGGCTTCGTCTGTCCAGTAAGATCCCTCTTCAAGCATCCAGCGATAGGTTATGCCACCCTTGTATGTTGGCCAATAGTCACCACTCCAGGGCTTTGGTGCAAGTGTGCCTTCGAGGGGCAAGTTAGCGAACTCATGGTCATAGCGGAACCTTTCGGCCATGATTTCGGGGCGGTTCTTTTGATTCCAACGCTCTTTCAAACCAGATGAATCTGACTCACTACAGGATGAGCTAATGATGCCAAGAAGTGCGAGGCTACTGATAAAGGATTTCATAGGATGTTCTCTCTTATTGTGAATGCGATACCACAATCGGGTTAGTTCCCAATTTGTGTTCAGGGTGGTTATCACAAAAAGCTCACAATGGAAATACTTGGCCGCCAGTTATGACATTTTTTTTCTGGCAGAAACCATCGTACTTGGGAAGTCTTGTAAGCATTAATGACATGTTTTTCCGTGCTTCACTGGGGAATCGAGGTGGCTTCCAACCGAAAAATGTTTCAGACTTGGACATAAGAAATAGACTTAGAGCGGTGATTAGTTTAGAGTCGTCTGCATATCATACGAATAACAGAAATTTCGAGTCTCTAAGCCTACCTTATGGAGCCGATCCAGGTTGCATGTATCGATTGTTAGATGATCGCTACTAGAATTCAGACTTAAAATTCACGTTATTTCTTTTGACAAATATATAAGGGAAAAATGATGTCAAAAAAACTTTATGTTGGTGGATTGTCTTACTCAACAACTCAAGATGAGCTTCATGATCTTTTTCAAGAGCAAGGTTCCGTGTTGAGTGCTGTCGTTATCACTGACCGAGATTCTGGTCGGAGTAAAGGTTTTGGTTTTGTGGAAATGTCTTCCGCTGACGAAGCAGCGAATGCTATTGAAGTTTTAGATGGTAGCAATGTAGGTGGCAGAAATATTACTGTCAACGAAGCCCGTGAAAGAACTTCAAGAAGTTCTGGAAACGCTCGTTGGTAAAATGAACTTTGGTGTCAGTGAGACACCAAAAACGACCTTCTGTTGGGACATGATTTGGATACCAATCAATGCTTTCGATCATTGACATTCTTTGCGAAACATTTACAATTCATGGCGAATCGTGTCGCTTCAAATCAATTGAACACGCATTTGAATATGCTTGAGATCATTTCTAAAAACTTCAAAAATTCACTTTAAAAATCCTGTCAAGCCCTCATAAAATAGGCCAATAGCAAACGATAAATAGCATTGTAACTATAAAATGTTCACTTAAGGTGTACATAATATCGGAAAGTGCCTTGTCCACAGTTTGACTAAACGCCTCGACTGCTTCAAAACTCGACCTGAGTTTGACTAGAAAAAACAAAATCAAAATTTAGAGCAAGCGTTTCGTATCATGCAATTCAGGAGAGAGTATGGGCTTAGGTATCATTGCAGCTACATTATTTGCTGGGCTATCCGCAGCAGACTTTACGATTACAATTGGTGAAATGGCAACGCAGGGCTCTTTCATAGATCCACACATCAACGATCGACGGCAAGTACTAAGCGAGAAGTATGAGAAAGCGCTATCCTTGCAAGATGAGTTTATCGATACCCTTCGTTCTACGCAGCGACAGGTGCAAGCCACATCGATCTCGATTCAATCGAATCGACAAATTCTTCAAAATGTTGAAGATGTTTTTTCCTACATACCTGAAACAGTCGTTGAAGATTTGGAGTCACCAGAATTTACAGTTCATCAAGAAGTTCTCGACTACATTGTTGGTTCTCCACAAGTTCTTCTAGACTCATTTCCCAAGGAAGACCTCAATAAGTATTTTCGTAAGACTAGAACATTTGCCTTTCATCTCAATCAAATTGCTTTGGAGCATCTTGGCTTCGATGATTTGAGCTTGCAGGGAAAGCAAATGATTGCACCTACTGGGGCTCTTAAAAGGCCAATTAATATCTCAAACTTAAAAGTTCTTAGCGCCAGCTTGAAAACACGTATGAATGCAGCGATTTCAGTTGCGAGTATTGCAACGCAGATTCATGCCTCAGTCAAGCGAAGACAAGAAATTGATGCTACGATTAAAGGCTTGCAAAATGTAATCGATCTCCTTGAAGGGCGACTAGAGCCAAATAGTCAAGACTACAAGATTGAGGTTGATGAAGACTATGACAAGGTCATCATTAATTTGCCAGAACTACATCAGCTTCAAATTACTATCCAGGGTATCCGCAATTGGGATCTAGAAGTTTATCATGAGATGGCAGACTTTTTCTTTCAATCTCATCAAGAGGACGGTGACAAACTGCTAATAAACAGCAGTCAGGGTAATATTAAGTCAAATCTCTTCTATTCGATCTTTCTTCAGATTTCTAAGGACGGAGCAATCACTTCGGCTGATCAGATAACTTGGGTGAAGATGAAGGGTCAACAAAGCATTCTAGTGCCTCTTTTGATTGATGCTAATCTAGATCTCATTTTGCTATCGACCACTGCGAACGATAGCACGATCAGTGCTAAGGATATAACCCGCATTGTTCAGGCTTGTCAGAGTCTAGGTGATCTAGGGATGGATGTGGTTTATGACCATCTCCTTGATACCTTCGGTATACAAAATGAAATAGCTGACCAGGTTATTCTCAGTGACCTAGGTGGTCAGTGCAAATAAGCTTCCAATGGAAAGGAAAATGTCATGGTCAAAAAACTAATCGTACCATTAACAATCGTTCTAGGTGTCATTGTTGGACTTTACTATTTAGTAAGTCCTGAATCCAAGCCGGCTGGGACTATGGATGGAGATGCGAAGCAACACGCAGAATCATCGTCTGTCACTTCAAATCAAGGTGATGAAGAAGTTTCTGTCAGCCCAGTTGTTGTGAGTTCAAGTAAGGAGAAGGTCGATCTGCATCAGACGCCAGAATTTAAAGAGTATGCAGAGACAGCTAATCTTTACGAGCGTTTCGAAGGTTTGAAAGTGTCAATGAATTTTGCGCTTGGTGCAGTAGTTTCTCAAATGAACCTTGAAAGTCACGAAAAAGAAGAGCTGAGAGCTAAGATTGAAAAACTTATTCAATCAAATAGTCTTAAAGAGCATCTCTTGAATGCAATGAACGAAGATTTTACCGAGCAAGAAATTATGACCCTTGCCGAGATGTATCGAAATCAAGATATGATGCAAGTTACCAACCGAGAGCAAGAGCTTTTGGAACAAGGTCCTGAGCTTATGGAAAAGTTCATCTCACAGTATTCTGACGTGAATGTTATGGATAGTTTGAGAAAGGTTGCAGGCCAAAGGGTTGAAGAATTAGGCCTCTGGGATGATGCTCAACAGATTTATGGAGGTATGATGAGCAGCCTCGCCAACTCCATGGATTTAGAAAAGCATCATGTGTCACGGGAGACATTTCATCAAGTTTCAAAACTTATGATGGATGCTCAGAAAGATAGCTTCGATCTTGGCGTGATGTATCTTTACCAAGATCTTGGTCCAGATGCTTGGCCTAAGTTCGTTGCGAAGTACCAAAGCAAGGAAATGACGAAGGAAAGAAAGCTCGTCCATAGTGTCCTGGGCCGCTTTATGGAAGACGTTGCGTCAGCCATGGGATCATATACAGCTCAAGTAGCAAGTCAACGAGGGTAACTCAAAACAAGGAGGATTTCACAATGCCATTTTTTATTCCATTTATTGTTGGGGCGATAGCCGCAGGCTCCATAGGTACCAGTGTCGCAAACTCAGCTATGGATGGTGCTTTGTTTGCTCCAGAAATCAAGCAGTACAAGAAAGATATTGAGTCTGGTAAGAAGACCAATGAAAGTCTGATTTCTCAGATCGAGTCCATCGACAAGGCTTATAACAATAAAGTTACAAACCTTAACTCGTATCTCGATATTTCAAATCAGTTGAACGAAGAATTTCTGTCAGCCGAGTCAAAAGCTGCTGGGCAGGCAACTTTGGAGATGCTGGAGGCTTCGTCGATCTATAATCAGGCTAATTCTACGGTTCAGGGTCAACTGTCCATTGTTGCATCCACAGCGATTACAACCCTAGGGTCAGTGCAGCTACAGCAGATCCTAGGGAATGCCATGGCTGATACTCAGCTTGGCAAAGCAGCGGCGAGTAGTACAAGTTCATATCTTAAATCGGCAGGGAAAATGGCTCAGCAATCTGCCTACAGGGCCATGGTTAAAGCAAAGACGACCCTTCGCCTGACGAAGGTCGTTAAAATTGCGTCGCCAGTTGCGAAAGCGGGAGCTAGAATTGCTTCTTTGGGGTTAAAAACAAGCTCAGCTGCTGCATCCCGATTAGCAACCAAAGCTGCCGGGCCTTTGGGAGTGGTGCTCGATGTTGCCCTGATCGGTTTGGATGTGCACTTGTCCAAGGAGAGAGCGAAAGAGTATAAAAAACTTCGAGATGACATAAACGAAGCAAATCGCCAGCTGAGGGACATAAAGAAAGAAGCCAACCACATTACTGCAAAGCTTAAAAGCGATGAAGCGATGCTTCGTGGAGAGGTTTTGAACTTTGCCAAGTATGCTGCCCAAGTGATTCTCTTTAGTATGGATTCCCTTGAAGGTTTGCCTGCCAAGTTTCAAGATTTTGATCGAATCCAAAACTTAACATCTGTCAATAAGCAGGATCTCAGTCAGCTACTGCATTATATTCAAGATAACTTCGACGAGTTTTTTGAAGCAAGAGCCAACACCTATATTCATCTCATAGCAAAATATAAAGGCTACTTTATTCGTTGTAACGTTGAGCCCGATTACTTATTAAATCGTGTGCCTGTACTGGGTGCCTTTGGTCTAGAATTTACGCGATTCATATATGAAAGCTCGTTTACAGATGATTTTGTCGCAGCATTCGTACCCGAAACCTGTGAACTTGACCTAGATCACAACGATATCATCAATGGCTTTGAAGTGGTATCTGCTGACCTTCAGAACTCTAGCATTAGTCGTGTGTCATCCAAATATTGGGTATACACCGATGCCAATGGGGTAAGCCATCCTTATGGTGAGATCAATCGAGACGAATGGAGCGTTTACCTAAGATCAAAAAAGAATAGCGGAAAGTACCTGCAACTAGATCTATGGCGTGGTGAGTTGATTACTTGGGGAAATGGCCAGGATAGAACTGTGATCGACTTTGTTGAGATGCCTTATATCCACGAGAAGAAAGGCTTCGAAGCTATGACAGCCGCTCCATTTGAGCACGACATTGATCGACCAGGCCAGGATTATCGTAATTTGCAGACTCCCAATGCTATGGCTTGTAGTCGCGAATGTGCTAGCGACTCTGTTTGCCAGGCCTTCACTTGGACACCTTCTGGAAACAAGTGTTGGCTCAAGGATAAGGTACCAAACAAAGTGGTGAAGAAGTTCACTCATTTTCGCTCTGGAGTGAAGATCAAACATCTGCCAACTGTAAAAAAAGCAATTCGAATCGCGAATCCAAGATTTGCTCGACCTGTACTAAGAAGAGCAGCTCTATCACGACCATAAGTCTATATCGAGGAGCATTGAGGCTCCTATCTTAACTTTTAGAGAGGAAAGAAACCATGGCATTAGGTGCATTAGTAACAGCTGTATTTTTCGGAGGCATTGCCGTCGCCGATATGACAATCACAATAGGGGAGATGGCTAGCGACGGAGCTTTTATCAACCCTGAAATCAAGGATCGCCGGGCTCTTTTAGAGTCTAAGTATAATGAGGCTGTAGCCCTCGATGAGGTTCTGAAAGGTAAGGTCGAGGAGCTCTCGACTCTTACAACTAAAACAGATCTTTCTTTCAAAGCCAATCAGCAAATTATGGCGAACCTCAGTTCGCAATTCTCGAAGATTTCAGAAGTGTATGTTGACAATTTGGAAAATGGCACTTTCGATGCGATTTTGGATGGAACAATTCCCCCGTCTGAGATCGATCAAAGACTTTTTCAAGTTACAGACTACCTTGCTGGAGCTGGAGCACTTTCTGTTTCAGGGCCGGCAGCATTTAAGGCCTTTGACTACTATCGAAGGGGCGCGAGCTACTTTGATGATATCAGGTTGCATAAGGGTAATGTGAAGGTGCTCAAAGGTTTGAACTTTAGCGACAAGACAATTGTTCTCGCCAATGGCACTACAAGAGTTTATACCAAGGCGCAGCTCAAACAGAAGATTTTCAAAGGAAAGTTTGGCCTTGGGAAGATCGCTGCAAAGCGGCCAAGGCTATATGCTAAGTTCAAGTTGATGTCAGCGCGCTTCGCAAGCCCTGTGCTAGGCGCTATCTCAGTAGTTAGTATCGTGACGCAGAAATTGCAGTCTGACAATACTCTTGAGTATCTGGATTCCCAGATCTACGGATTGGATCAGTACATCCGTACCATCAATGGCATTGAAGACATAGAAGATGAAAGTGTTTTGGATGAAGAGGTAAATGGCGAAGAAGAAAACGGAATTCGATCAATTCCAGAAGCAGAAGCTCACATCCTAACTATGGAAGAGTATCGCGATTGGGATTTCGAGCAATTTCTTCAAGTTGTGCGCCTATTTGATTTGGCATATGGAGAATACAAAGAGGAGCTTTCAAACCTTCTTGATGATCCCGCAGTTTCCGGTGCAGATCAGGCTTTTCTAGGGGAGCTCATCAATGAATTATATAAGCCGGGCCAGCGCTATCCAGATGCAAACCCTAGATGTCGATTGAATATTCCAAACGCTGAAGCCTACACGCTTGCGGATATGTACTGTGTTCAGCATAAGTTTAGGGATTTCATCACTCAGGAAGGCCTTGAATTGATTGCTGCACTTATCGTGAAAGAGACTGAGACACTACTTGAAAAGGATGCTAACTCGGTAAGGAATTTCTGTACCAAGTCTCGCTACAAATTTTTCCCAGATCTCGACCTTTTCTGCTTCATGGTTGACAGCGCAGTGCCACTCTTTGCTATCGAGAAAGTTGTTAAAGATGAGTTTGAAGGTGAGCTTTGCAACGGTAGAGACTTCTTCAATCGCGATGGTGGCTCGGCGACCAGCTTGAAATTTACAGCAGCTGACTGTTCTTAGGTACGAATGTTTTAGTTTGAACCAACTATGACATTTTTAGGCGAATCTCCTTAGGGAGGCTCGTCTTTTCTCATTAAATCATGAGCTTTGGAAAACTTAGAATAGGACTACGAGCAAGAAGAAGATTGTAACCCACGCTAATAAGCCTAAGGCAGCACTTTTCCACCAAGAATTTTCAAGTGTATCCCAGATCTCCTTTTTTGTGACTTTCAGCCTTTTATACTCTATCGCGCAGAAAAAGTAGGCTCCTATGTAGACGAATATGTATTCTAAAAAATTGTGAGGTAGCGTCAAGAATTATGTGCACTTTGAGTCCATCAATCTGAAATTTCTCTAACCATAGACTGCTAACTTAGCTTCCTTCAATCGATCCATATCCATGTACTTCCTTGTACCCCACTTGGTCGAGGCTACATGCCTTAGCCTAGCAGCGGTCAACATGAGAGCTGAGTTGCCATCGGGGAAGTTGCCAACGACGCGAGTTCTCCGTCTAATTTCCCTCATGACCCTTTCGAGCATATTGTTGGTCTTGATCCGGGTCCAGTGTTCACGAGGAAAGTGGTAGTAGCTGAA